>DASTQY010000227.1:0-2459 GCA_035761525.1 Nitrospira sp.
GGCTTGATCCCGAGCCGATCGCGAGCGAGCAGCAACCGGCGCTCGCGGCGATCCCAGACAGCAAACGCGAACATACCTTGCAACCGGTCGACGCAACGGGGTCCGTAGGTTTCGTACAGATGAAGAATCGTCTCGGTATCGCTCCGGGTCCGGTAACGATGGCCCGCTCGTTCCATTTCCAGACGGAGCACCGCGTGGTTGTAGATTTCACCGTTGAAGACAATCCACAGGCTGTCGTCTTCATTGGTCATCGGCTGATGTCCGCCGTCGACATCGATGATGGCCAGGCGACGATGCGCCAGACCTACCGGCCCGTCCAGCCACACCCCCGATCCGTCCGGACCACGGTGCTGCTGCACCGCCGACATGCGTCCTAGGCGCGATGGCTCTGCCCGCTCTCGGCGACTGAGTTTCAAGATTCCGGCTATGGCGCACATCGTCAGGCCACCTCCCGTTTGGAGACTCTTGTTGCGAGGCGACGATACGTCTCAGCCCATGCCTGCCCCACGGTTGACCAATCGTATTGCACAAGGGACTCCTTTGCGCGCTGCGCCATGAGCAGTGCGCGATCCGGTTGCTCCAGCAGCAACATCGCGGCCTTCGCCATCGCGGATGGATCGGCGGCAGGGACCAGTGTCCCGGACTCACCATCCTCAATCATGTTGGGAATGTCGCCGACTCCTGTGCTCACCACGGGCATACCCGATGCCATCGACTCCAGCACCGACAACGGCTGGTTGTCCACGAACGAAGAGTTCAGGAATATCGAATGGGCATCATACAGGGCCGGCATTGAGGCCGGCTCCACAGAGCCGAGGAAACGCACGTTTCGAAGAGCGAGTGCTTGACCGAGATGTTTGAGCTCCGCTTCCTGCGAACCTTGGCCGACCATCGTCAAGCTGGCATCAGGACAGGCGGTCTGGATGAGGGCAAAGGCCACGAGTGTATTTTCGACCCCGTGATGGGGTTCGAAATTTCGTACCGACAGAAATTCCGGCAGCAGGGGGTCGCGCCGCCGATACCGAAACTGTCCCGTATCGATCACATTGTGAATGACCTGCGCCTCGTAGCCGTGACGGGCAAACACGTCGCGCAAGAACACCGAAGACGCGACGATGGCGTCGACCATCTTCAACCACGGATGCACGAGAGATCCCCAATTGGCAAGGTGATCGTCCGCTTCACCGCTGGAATAGTGTAAGAGGATCGGCTTCCCCCATCGATGCGCTGCAACGATTGCGGGGAGCGGGGCCAGGAGAAACGACCAATAGGATGCGGCCGTGACATGCACGACATCGGCACGTCGCAGCTTTCGCAGAGTGGGCAGATACAGTCCTTCGTTTGCCACTGTTCGGACGTACCGTAGGCGCTTGAGCCAGCGCGCTCCGCGCGGAAACGGTGGGTTGATAGGCACCACTTCGACGGTATATCGGTCCAGTCGTAAATGATCTGCCAACACCTTGGCTTGAACGGCTTGTCCAGCGACACTGCCGAAAGTCGGCGCAACCATGGCGATGTTAGGAGGCCGCTGGGTCTTGATCATGGTCTGTGTTTAGTGAGTCTGCCTACGACGATGTCGCTAGCGGCCTGCCCATACGTGAGGCGGCGATCACGGTCGAATGCGAGGCGGGCCGAATGCAGGGCGTGCGTGGCCCATCCAGGAACGTGCGGCACCAGAGCTCAAACGACATGAGCGTCCAGATGTGAGGATCCAATTGGCGCCCCTGTTCCTGCCGGGCGAATAATCGATGGAGGAACTGCTCGTCGAAGATCCCCCGCCGACGACAAGTGTCAGACAACAGAATCTCCCGGAATAGCGGACGCAGCGGGCCACGAAACCACCGGTCGAGCGGTACAGCGAAGCCTTGTTTGGGACGATCGAGAATTTCGTCGGGAAGCCACCCCCGCAAGGCCTTGACGAAGATATGCTTGGTCCTCCCCCGACGCATTTTCCAACTGGGCGGAATCGTGGCCGCGAACTCCACAAAGCTGTGGTCTAGCAACGGGACGCGCGCCTCCAGGGAATGGGCCATGCTCATCCGATCGACTTTTGTCAGAATGTCGAGCGGGAGATAATGGTCCAAATCCAGCGATTGTAGGGTAGACAGCCAATGCCCTACGCCGTTTGTGAGCCGCTCGAGACGTGATCGTTCGGTTTGACAATCCAGCAGCTGAGCTTGCGTCTCTTTCGTCAACAGGCGGTACCGGTCGGCTCTCTTGAACATCGTATTGGCATCCAGATATCGTTCCGCGTCGGAAAGGGAGAAATGACGCAGCCAGTTTTTCCCTCGTACCCCGTCCGGCATGGCTTCAGAAATCATCCCAAGTGCCTGTCGGGCAACACCGGGAAGAAATCGTGCCCAGCGTTCCCTGCGCTCAACGGCATATTCGGTGTACCCGGCGAACAATTCATCGCCTCCATCACCGGACAGCACCACCTTCACATGCTGCGCCGCCAT
>DASTQY010000228.1:0-11259 GCA_035761525.1 Nitrospira sp.
GATCACCGTCCAGTCGGGCCCGGTCGTTGGTACGATAACAGGTCGCGCTTCCACCGCCATCAAGGCGGTGATGTGATACTGATAGTACGGCTCGAACAGAATGACTTCGTCTCCCGGATTTAGCAGCGCCACACAAGCCGAATGAAAGGCCCCGGTCGCCCCGGCGCTTACCGTGATGTCTGTTTCCGGATCCGCCTGTATTCCGTTGTCTCGGCCTAACTTGACCGCGAGGGCCTGACGTAACTCGGGCAGTCCATCGAACCGCGAATAACTGTTGCGCCCTTGCACCATAGCCTCTGCGGCGCCTTTTAAGACAACCGGGGGCACCGGCGTATCGCACACGCCCTGAGCCATATTGAGACCACCGGCTGCGACGCAAGCCTGAGTCATGGCCCGAATCTCGGATTGTCCCAGCTCGGCCATCCGTTGATTTGTCAGTCTCTTGGTCACTTGATGCTCCCTCCCCTTTTGTCGCAGAGCTCATTAAGGCCCGTCAAGGGTTGGAATGGTGCCATACATTTCTTACGTATTTACTCGAATGTTGCGGGGGCATCATGGTACAGTCGCGACTAGTTCGTTCGAGTTGATTCTGGCGGGGATTGCGAGCAGAGAGCAATCCTCTATACTCAGCATGAGAGCTAGGGAAACTACCAGAGGTGAAAGCATGGGGTAGGTAAGGGAGGACCCTCTCAAACGGACCGAAAGCCTGACGGTCCGCAGGACGGTGAACGGCGGGGTCGCCGACTTGAAATGAACCGCCGTGTGTTCTTCTTCGGAGACAGCGATTTCGAAGGTGAAGCGACCTTACTGGATATCTCGACGAACGGATGCAGGGTGACTTCGTTGACGGAAGTGCAACAGGGACAGTCTCTCAAGTTGTCCATCTTTCTTCAAGACGTGGAGTGGCCGTTACGCATCGATCATGCGATCGTCCGGTGGGTGGACGGCCAGTCTTTCGGCATGGAATTCACCGGCATCAGGCCGGCTCAGCGTGAACGCCTACGATCGATTTTGATGAAGGCCAAGGACTAACGCCCACCCGCACTCTTCACAAGTTGATGCTCTCCTCCGATGGGTTTGGGCTGAGGATGCACCTGGCGAAGCAACCGATGCTCTCCCTTTAGGGCTCGATAATACCTGAGCACTTTCCTGACGTACGCACGCGTCTCGCGTATCCGCGGCACCGTGCGGCCCTTCACCCGATGCACTCCCGCATTATAGGCAGCGAGCGCCAGAGGAAGGTCGCTTCCGTATAGGTTCAGAAGATGGCGAAGTTGTTTGGCCCCTCCGCGGATGTTCTCCATCGAATCGTACACGTTGGCGACACGCAACGTCGCAGCGGTATCAGGCGTCAGCTGCATCAATCCAATTGCGCCCTTTTTTGAAACCACGTGCTGACGATACCCGGACTCGGCCTTCATCACTGCACGCAGCAACGCCGGATCAAGGCGATAGCGTCTGGCATAGAAGACGATCGCACGACGGATCTCCTGCTGGGAATAGTGCTGGCGGCTGTCGAAATCGGAATTTGTCGCGGTGGGTACGCCGAGAACGATGAGCATCGCCATCAGTACAGTGCAGGAGGCTTGCCCGACGCGCCGCAGCATATCGGTGTGACATGTGGTCATCCCGCTTAACCAGGTCAACATTCATGCCGCACTCTCGTTTATGTAAGGCTGCGAAAAGGTAGGGAGAAACCGTTGGTGCCTCGGTGGTAACAACGGAACAGAACTGTTCAAAGTACGACAGGCTGCGTCATTTTTGATGCAGTATATGAAATGACGTGGCCCGTCGTTACGACTTCCCCCATAGCGCTTCAAGGCGTTGCGCCCGGCCGCAGGTGAACTTGTAGTATTTATAGCGAAAGGGATTCTTCTTGTAGAAATCCTGATGGTACTCCTCGGCAGGATAGAACTCGGAAGCAGCTGTCACTTGCGTCGCAATCGGCGTCGAAAACCGCTTTGATTGTTCGATAGCGCGTTTTGATTCCTCTGCCAGGCGCTTCTCCTCTTCGCCCTGATAAAAAATGGCGGCTCGGTACTGATTCCCATGATCGCAAAATTGCGCCTCCGGTGTAACCGGATCGACATTGCGCCAGAAGACTTCGAGCAATTGTGAATACGTGACTTTTCTCGGATCATAGCGCACTTCGACCGATTCAGCGTGACCTGTTCGTCCCGCCGATACGTCTTCATAGCTCGGATTCTTGACGCTTCCTCCCATATAACCGGACAGCACGTCGATGACCCCGTCCACCTTTTCGAAGGCTTCCTCCATGCACCAGAAGCACCCGCCTGCAAAATAGGCTTTTGCCATAGTGCCGGATTCGGCCGCCTGCCCTTCACGGACACTCGACTGTTCGCCTGCTACGATCCCGATGACTGCTAATAGGAAAGGCATTGCCCACGTGAGAGCCGTCATGGTTATCCTCATTTCGCGTGCCCAGATCGCGATGCTCCGGTCAATCAATCTACGGCCGATGCTTCGCCTCGGATGCATCTGTTCAACCAGCTAAAAATGCCCCCAGGATTGTGCCGGATGCGGAGCGTCTCCATCGCTCTGTTCATACCGCCGGAGAATGACATTAATGGCATCCTCCGGAGTTTGTACACTCGAGACCAGCCGGCCCCCGAGATTTTTGAAGAATTTTTCCTCGACCGGCGTCGCCCCAAGCAGTACGACTTCCTTTCCCGCCTTGAGTGCCAGAGCAACCTCGGAAACGGTCCCTGATCCACCCAACCCGCAGGCTACAATGACCTGACTTGACAACACGCAGATGTTGTTTCTCGCGCTGCCCATTTCCGTGACGATCGCCACATCCACGTACTTGGAAATCCTATCCCGTGTCGTGGGCAAGACACCCACCGTCAAGCTCCTGGCCACTTTTTTTGCCCCCTGACTGGCGGCGTGCATGACGCCCACATCGCGGCCGCCCGTCAGCAGCACCCACTCGCGCCGAGCAATGAGTTCCCCGAGCACTCGTGCATTCTCCACATCTTTTCTTCTCGCCTTGGCAGGCCCCATGACGCCCACGACATATCGCACATGCCCCTCCTGTTCGGAATGAGGCGATTGTAGCCGGTTTGAGTCCAGGCTTGTCAAAAGAGTACCGCTCGGTGGAAAACGCGTGGTCTGAACGGGGGGCCCGGTACGATATACGTCACGTCCTGTTAGAATCGGGACGCAGCGAGTGTGACATCGGCATGCGTCCAGGCCTTCTCGAACCGCCCGGCGATCTCATCAGCCTCCGACTCCTTCCGTTGGGCCCTTAGACTCTGAAGGAGGCCGAACAGACTCCATCCGTTTTCGGGGTACCATTTCAAATCCGCCCTGTATTCCACTTCGGCTTCGGAAGCACGACTCGACAACAAGAGGACGGGACCGAGATACTGCCGCACAGGAAGCGGCCAATGCGGCGGTTCCGCACCCTGCAACGAGTCATCAAGGCTGACTGCCTCCCTCAATGCCCTGATCGCTTCGTCGTAGCGCTGCCGCTGGGCGGCAATTTGCCCGGCGAGCAGCCGTTCAGCGATTTTCAGTAGGTCTCTCTCGAGCTTGTCCTGTTGGTTCTTGCTCCGTCGGAACTGCTTCGTCAGCGTGCTGAGCGCCTGTCGCTCCCCTTCTGCGCCCGGGAATCGCCCGGTGCCGACTAGGGCCAGGCCACGTCCCAACCGCCAGATCCCTTCGACAAGGTGCAGGCCTTTCGATGGCGGCGGCTCGCGTAAGAGCTCTTCCCAGCGTCCGAAACGGATCAAGGCAAAGAGTTTCGTTGTCAGATAGGCCTCTTTGCCGCGGTTGCTTCGAGCTTCCTCATCCGTGATCGTGGAGAGAAGCGTGGCGGCGGCCTGCAAGGCCTCCGCGCTTCGTCCCTCCATCATGAGCGAGGACCACAAAAAATGCAGGTTGTGACTGTAGTAGCCGTCCGCATAATCGCCGGTCAGACGAGCACTCGTGAGGTAGTGTTCATCGACCTGCGCCGCCTCGGCATTTCTGACCGCCGATTCGTGATACTTCCCGACGCGGGCATAAATATGCGCCGGCATATGGACAAGGTGGCCAGCACCTGGCATCAAGCCGGGCAAGCGATCTGCGCAAGCCAGCGCGCGCTCCGGATGCCGTGAAGCTTCGACGGCATGGATGTAGTAATGACAGGCGCCAGGATGGTCAGGGTGCGTCTTGATCACCGCCTCGAGTGTCGACACGATCTCTTCCGTCCCCGGCTTGGGTTTTCCCTCCGCCGTCCAAAAATCCCAGGGCCGCAGGTCCATGAGGGCTTCGGCGAACAGGACACCGGCGTCCGGATCGTCGGCATAAGTTCGCCACACCGTGCGCATGGCGTCCGCATAGGCTTTATCGAGAGACGCGCGCGACGCGCGGCGTGTGGACACATACCGCTTGGTTAGGGCGTCGATGTAGGCCCGCTCGGCCGGGGTGGCGGCGGCAAGGCGGTTCCGTGCTTGTTTCACCGCTTCGATGGCCCTGCGCTCCTCCTCTTTGGACATTGCCGCATTGATGTTCGGTCCCAGAGCCAATCCGACGCCCCAGTAGGGCATCGGGGCGTTCGGATCCTGCTTCGCCGCTTCTTCGAACGCGCGAATGGCTTCTTCGTGATTGAATGCATAGACCAGCCGCAAGCCTTGATCAAAATACCGCTGAGCCAGCTCGGACGTGGTACTGATCGGGTGATGCAGGGAGCCGAGATTATCGTAGAGGGGTCTCTCGGCGTACGAAGGTGGGCTCGACAGTAGAAGACCGAGCAGGGCAGCGGCCAAACGCGTGAGCCATCCTGCTTCGAATTCTCGATCACTCGTCATTCATGGTTCCTCAAAATCTGGTGACGCTTGAAAAATTGAAGTCCCGGAGGATGACGGCTGGCACCAACATTTTACCTGTTTCTGAGGTGACGGCTTCAGCCGGTTCGGTGCACGCGTCCACGTGCTTGAACACGCGCAATGGGCTCTCGTGAAAACGGAAGTTGCGCACGGCGGAGGTAATCTGGCCGTCCTCGACCAAGAATGTGCCGTCTCGCGTCATACCAGTCAGCGTGAGGTCCGTTGGATTGACGGTTCTGATGTACCAGAAATTCGTCACAAGGATCGCACGCTCGCACTGCTTGATCAGTTCCTGTGTCTTGAACGCCGTCGGGCCGGACGCGGACAAGCACGGCGCTTCCAGCGTCGCGATGCGCTTGATTCGCTGTTGTTTGGCGGTGAATCGGTCATACACTAATTGCTTCAACACGCCCTTCTCTATCCACAGCGCCTCTTCGCTCGGCAGTCCTTCATGGGTGAACCCCGTACCCAGCAGGTCGGGATGCCCGGGGACGTTTTGTAGCGTAAGCCGTTCGTCCAGAATCTGACGGCCGAGCTGGTCTGCAAAGGGACTGGTCCCCTTCTCATAGGATTTGGCGTCCAGCGTCCAGAGCATCCAGCTCCACAGTCCCGCCACGGCGGCCGGCTCCAAGATGACCCGGTACCGACCAGGGGCCAGTTCTTGAACGTCCCGACTCCGCTTGGCTTTGTTGATCGCCGTCAAGGTCCGGTCCTGGATCTTCAAATGATCGATCGAGCGGTGAGCTGCCGCGCTCCAGCCGGTGGCATCTTCTGCTTGCACGGTGAGACTGAAACGCGCCTCCGTACGCTCTTCCTGTGCAAACAAGCCGTTGCTGGCGGCGACACCTACCGACGCGACTGAAGAAGAGACAATACCGGCGGCTTCAAGATTTTCAATACGGCACTGTCCGATGGCCTCGTTCGCATATTCCAAACGTCGCGGCGGACCCGCCGCGGCCGTCTCCGGCCGGCTCGTTTGAAGCGTCGGAAAGACTTGCGGGTCCGGGGGCGGCAGATATTCCGGATCCTCGGGAGAGACGCGGGCAATACGTTCGGCGCGGGCGAGCGCATCTTGCACGGATCCTGCAGTGAAATCCGTCGTGCTTGCGGATCCCCGATGGCCTCCGAACGCCACGGTGACGGTCAACGTCCCCCGCCTCGTATCGACATTCTGGATGATACGGCTGCTTGCGAAGCGAGTTGTCCCGCTATGCTGATCATGCAGATTGACGACCGTTTGATCCGCAGACGAACGCTTGAGCACAAGGTCGGCCAGAAATCGGAATTCATCACGCCCGGTCATCCTGGGCCAGATTTTGACATTCGCGATGGTCACGATCGGTTCATCCTTTGATGACGGCCACACGGCGAAACCGCGCATGGGGCGCAGCGTGCGTCATCCAGCCCGATTGGCCAGGCTGGCCCTTTCCACACGTGATGAAGCCATATCGCCGACGGTACCGCCGATCGGCGACACCATCGCAGCTGTTCCAAAACTCCGGGGTGATGCCGTGATAAATGACGTCCCGGAGCATGTGGGTGCGTTTGCCGTTTTCAATGAGCCAGAACGCATCGCCCCCGAACTGAAAGTTATAGCGGCGCTGGTCAATGCTGTAAGACCCATGTCCTTCAATGTAGACTCCCCGTTTCACGTCCGCGAGCAGGTCTTCAAGCGAAGCCTGGCCGGGCTCCAAGCCGATGTTGGCAATCCGCACGATCGGCACGCTCCCCCAGCTATCGGCCCGATTCGAACCTTTCGATCGGGCCTCGCCGATTTTTGTGGCCACCTCGCGGTTCGTGCAATAGCCGACGAATACGCCTTCGCGGACAATGTCCCACTTCTGACAGGCCACGCCGTCGTCGTCGTAACCGGTAGCAGCCAGCGTGTCCGGTTCTGTGTTGTCCGCGACGAGATTGACTTGCGAAGACCCGTAGTGAAATGAGCCACGCTTCTCGGGCGTGAGAAAGCTGGTCCCGGCATAGTTCGCCTCATACCCCAACGCCCGGTCGAGCTCGCTCGGATGGCCACAGGATTCGTGCATAGTCAATGAAAGGTGCTCCGGATCGAGCACGAGATCGTACGCGCCGGGTCGCACGGCCGGCGCTTTGACCTTTTCCACCGCCTGAGATGCGATACGCGGAGCCTCGGCCATGAAATTTGCCGACTCGATGAGCTCGTACCCCGTACGCAAGTGCGGCGTGGTGAACGTTCGCGAGGCGAAGCGGCCATCGTGCCGGGCGGTCGCCGTGAATTCCCCCTGTACTGCGAGCAAGTCAAATTCGAGACGTGAGCCCTCGGTCGACACGAACAGTTTCTTGTCGCCCCTTGCCCACAGACTTGCATGGCTGCGCACAACTTCAGGTTGACGCTGCACGTACTCCATCACGTCCTGAAGCAGCATGGTCTTTTGGTCGAGCGGGACGGTGAAGGGATCGATCCGGTTGCCGGTGACCACTCGATCACGGTGTATCGGCTCATCCACAAGTCGCGCCCTCTCGCTGGCCAGAGAGGCCGATCCTTTGGCGATCTCGATCGCCAAATCGGCCACGCGCGGCACTTCCTCGATGGACAAAATCGAACTCGCGGCAAATCCCCAACCCCCGTGATAAAGGACGCGCACGCCAAACCCGCTGTCGGCCACATCGCGGACCGAAGCAATACGCCGATCTTCCCCGCTGATCGTTTGGCTCATGCTCTGCATGAGGCGGATGTCTCCGTATTCTGCGCCGGACTCCCTCACGCGCTTCAATGCCAGTTCCGCCATTTCATCCCAGTCCAAAAGCGTCATCGTGCCTTCATCCTGCCATTGTCACGTGAGCCATTCAACTTGGAATTCACCGAATTCTTCCCTAGGATGGCAGGATGTTGCCGGCACCACGAACGGCACGACAGCGCATGATCGAGCTGTTGAGCGGAACGAGACTTTCCGCCTACCAACTCGCGCAGATGCTCGGCATCTCGGAGCGGCAAGTCGAGGACCATCTCGTCCATGTGGTGAGGACGATCGCCCGAGATCGGGAGAGGCATTTCATTCTGGAACCCTCCACCTGTCCGGAGTGCCACTTCATTTTTCAGGACCGCACGAAACTGACGAGACCAAGCCGCTGTCCGCGCTGCCGTGGCGAAAGCATCACCGCACCCCGCTATGGCATCGATGGACCCTCCTGAGAGGCTACTACTGCGGCTTTTCAGCATTTGCTTGGGGGATCATCCTTCGTCGACTAGAGTGAGCCTACAAGCATCGAGACCCCTATGAACAGCATCCTCGGAATCGCTGCGCCATCCTCATTCTCCGCCCTGTTAGGCGGCCTGAAACACGATGGGTTGGCCTCCATCGTGGTCTTCTTGGTGGCCCTGCCCTTGTGCATCGGGATCACGATCGCGTCAGGGGCCCCGACCGGTTCGGGCATCGTCACGGGTATCGTCGCCGGCATCGTCGTCGGGTGGCTTTCCGGCTGTCCCTTGCAGGTGAGCGGACCCGCCGCCGGGTTGACCGTCATTGTCTATGAACTCATTCGCGAACAGGGGCTGGAAGCATTCGCGGTGATCGTGATCGCCGCCGGCTTCATTCAAATTCTCTGGTCGTGGCTGCAGTTGGGGCAGTGGTTTCGCGCTGTTTCGCCGGCCGTTATTCATGGCATGCTGGCGGGCATCGGCGCCCTTATCTTTGCCAGTCAATTTCACATCATGATCGACGACCTGCCCAAGGGGTCAGGGCTCGAGAACATCCTTTCCCTTCCGGCGGCGGTCTGGAAAGGCCTGATTGACGACGACAGCACGCCGATTAACCATCATCTCGCGGCGCGTATTGGCGTCCTGACTATCGGTACGATGGTACTGTGGAACGTCGTTCTTCCCAAGCGGTTCCATGTCATGCCGGCCGTGCTCCTGGGCGTGGCCACTGCCACCGCCGCTTCCGCACTCCTGGATATCCCGATTCAGCGCATCGACGTACAGGACAATCTCCTATCCATCGTGCACTTTCCCACTCCCAGCATGTTGTCTCATTTTTTCGATACCTCGATTCTCGCGGAGGCACTCGGTCTCGCCTTCATCGCGAGCGTGGAAACGCTTCTCTCCGCCTCGGCGGTAGATCAGCTGCACACCGGTCCGCGGACCCGATACAACCGGGAACTGATGGCACAGGGCGTGGGGAACATGATTTGTGGTTTCCTCGGCTCATTGCCGATGACGGGGGTCATTGTTCGCAGCTCCGCCAACGTGGAGGCCGGCGCCCGCACGAGGGCATCGGCGATCTTGCACGGCGTCTGGCTACTGCTCTTCGTCTCCTTGCTGCCGTCGGTTCTCCGGTTCATTCCGACGGCGAGTCTGGGCGCTGTGCTCGTCTTTACGGGGTATAAGCTCATGAACTTCGGGATTCTGCCGGAACTGAAGAAGCATGGCCGGGGCGAAGTCGTCATTTTCTTTGTCACCATGGGCACGATCGTCTTCGTCAATTTACTGACCGGCGTCGTGCTTGGCTTGGCCCTCGCCCTTGCGAAACTGCTGCACACGACCCAGAATCTGGAAGCGTTTTATGCGCATCATCCTGATTCAGGAAAGCTGACCCTCCACCTGCAGGGAATCGCGACATTCGTCAGTCTCCCCCGATTGGCCGCCACGCTGGAGACTGCGCCGCCGCATGCTGAAATCCACCTGGACTTCGCATCGCTGCGGCACATCGATCACGCCTGCCTGAATCTGCTCCAAAACTGGCAACAGCAGCATGAGGCGCACGATGGCAGGGTCGTCGCGGACTGGGATAAAATGCGAGGGGCCTCCTATGCGAGGAGGCAGACTCTCCGGAAGACATCCTGGTGGCAGCATTGGCTCGAGTAGCCGCACGGTGCTTGTCCCCGGCTGTGGACTCAGTGGCCCCCCCAACAATGGAGCACACATGACCCGCTTGCTCACCGCCATCTTGCTGATTTTGGTCATGGCCTGCACGGGCGACAAGGCGAAGGACCTGTTGGAAACGGCAGAATTCGAGGAGCGCCAGATGAATATTCCTCACGCCAAGCAGCTGTATGAAGAAGTGATTCGTCTGTATCCCTCGAGTCAGGAAGCGGAGAAGGCGAGGGCGAGGCTGGCAAAGCTCAGTCAGACTTGATAGGTAAGCGTTTCGGCAGCCACGGCACAAACGCATTCGTCGTTTGCTGATAATGGCGGTACTCCGCCCCACGGGTCTTCAGAGCCTGCTGCTCCGCCAAGGGAACACCAGTTACACGCAGGAGCGCCCATCCCATACCAGCGGGACCAATGAGCGTCAGGGGCCAACCGGGCGCTCCAATCGCCATCACGACATAGCTCCACCAGTGAAGCCATTCGAAGAAATAATTGGGATGGCGCGAGTAATACCAAAGACCATCCCGGCAGACCCGATCACGATTCCACGGTTGTGCACGGAACCGCGCCAATTGCCGGTCGGCTGCGGCCTCGCCCGAAATGGCCGCGATCCACATCAAGAAACCTGCGAGCTCGACGAATCCGAACGGGGGCCTGGGATTTTGAATGAGCACCAGAAATGGGAGCGAAAAGGCGGCCACCGCTGCGGCTTGCAACTGGAAGTACCCGAACATCTTGGCTTGCTCCGAAGCCCCCCAGCTACGACGCATCTCTTGGTACCGGGCGTCTTCGGCTTTACCGATCACACGATTGAAAAGGAGGAAGAGGCCGAGCCGGCCGGCATAGACGCAGACCATGAAGGCGACCAGCAGCTTCCGTTCCGGTTCCCCGAATCCATACCGGGTGTACCAGAGCACGATCACGATCAATCCGGCACAAAAGCCGACATCGGCGATCGAGGCATTGCGAAGGACCACCTGACCCCCCCAGAGGACAAGCATGAGGACGACCATGGCCCCATAGCCAACCATGACGAGGAAAAGGGGGTCGGAATTCATGGCAACGGGTAATCCCAAAGATCATGTCCCCGGCAACTTCGTTCGCCCAGCCAGGATTGCATTCCCGGAATCGGAAAAGACAGAACATGCTGGATCTTTGTGGTGGACAATGAGAGATCGGGCGGACGTGGAGCACCCGTATGATCACGCGAAGAGCCTTTGACCAACCGGCCCTGCAGCTCCGGGAACCACTCGAGGAGAAGCTGGCCGATTTCCCAGCGCGACAGACGCTCGCGGCCACCGAGATGATAGAGGCCTGTTCTCCCGCTACAGATCAGTTCCCATATCGCACGGGCAACAACTCCGGCGGGCAGCGGACAGCGAAATTCATCCGCATACAGCGTAATGGAACTGCCAGCCTTGGCCGCCCGGCACATGTCTTCCACAAAACTTCGGTCACGCCGCAATGAGGTTCCCGCGGTGAGCACGATCCGAACGACGCTGTGACGGACATTCTGCAAAACGATACGCTCGGCGGCAAGCTTCGTCGCACCATACACATTGATCGGAGCTGGTGCATCGG
>DASTQY010000229.1:0-8365 GCA_035761525.1 Nitrospira sp.
CAAGATAGTCGCCACGCCGTTCCTTCGTGATGACGGAATTGTAGATACGGCCGGTCGTGTAGTTATTCTCTTTCGTCAACGTGAGCGAGGTGTACCGTTCGTAATGACCAAGATCCAAATCTGTCTCTGCGCCGTCGTCGGTGACATACACCTCGCCGTGCTGATATGGATTCATCGTGCCGGGATCGACGTTGATGTAGGGATCAAGTTTAAGAAACGTGATCTTGAGGCCGCGGCTTTCCAGTAAATTGCCGATCGAGGCCGAGGCTAGCCCCTTGCCAAGGGATGACACGACCCCGCCCGTGACGAAAATGTATTTGCCCATTATGGTCTCCATCCGTGGCGATCGAGCGAACCTAATCCGCATTCAGTCATAACTGATTCAACGTTTCAAGCTTGTTGAGCGCCATTCGTCGCAAGCTTTCACCGGCACTCGTCGCGTCGGCCGGCGTATCGATGCGCAGGGACTCATGTCCGGTTTCCCAGACATGGATCGTGATGCCATGATCCAGAGCACGCAATTGCTCCAATTTTTCAGAGTCTTCCAGCATCCCGGTCGGCAAGTCAGTCAGCCGGAGCAGCGTCTCGCGGGTATAGATGTAGACCCCCAAGTGGATATAGTGCAACCCCTTCACGGCCTGCCGGGAGGGATCGTCGCGAACCAAGGGAATCGGAGCACGTGAAAAATACAGTGCGCGGCCATGCCGATCGGTTACGACCTTGACCACGGCGGGGTTCTGCAGGTCCTCAGTGGTGTGGAGCGCGCGCTTCAACGTGCCCATCTCGGCGCCAGACTCGACGAACGGCTCGATCAAATCCGTCAGGAGGTCGGGATCGACCGGAATTTCATCGCCTTGCAGATTGAGGATAAACTGACCAGTGCGTAGCCGTGCCACGGCAGCGACACGATCCGTCCCGCTCCGAAAATCGCCCATGGTTAACACGGCCTGTCCCCCGAATTGCACGACTGTCTCTTGAATCCGACGATCGTCGGTGGCAACGACGACCTCAGAGACTGCACGGCACGCCGCCGCTTGCTCATAAACATGCTGGATGATCGGTTTTTGCCCAAGCATGGCAATCGGTTTCCCCGGAAACCGGGACGAGCCGTACCGGGCTGGAATCACCACAGTGACGTAATGTTTCTGCTTACTCACCAAGTGCCTCCGATAACTGCTTCGTCGACACGGTCGCGGTTCCAACCATGCCGACCACGATCCCCGCAGCATGATTGGCCAACATTGCGGCCTCTCGCATCGAGGCGCCGATTGACAATGCCAACGCCAGGGTCCCAACGACCGTATCGCCGGCACCGGTCACATCATATACCTGGCGCGCTTGCGTGGGGATATGCCATGCATCCTTGTTGCCTTCGAACAGACTCATGCCCCTTTCACCTCGCGTGACGAGCACCGCCTGGCAACCCAAGCGCTGGCGAATCGTTTCGCCGGCCTCCTGAATCGTTTGATCGCCATCACCGTGGAGTCCGGCGGCCTGGGTCGCTTCCAGATGATTGGGCGTGATCACCGTCACCCCTTTGTAAAAGCCGAAATGCTCGACCTTCGGATCGACAATGACAGGGACCTTCCGCAGCGCCGCGAGCCGAACGAGGTCTGCCATGAGCCCCGCCGTCACCACCCCTTTCGCATAGTCGGACACCACCAAACAGGTGACTTCCCGGAGACACGATTCCACATACCGCAACATCTTTTTTTGCAATTGCGGCTTGGGCTCGCCCTTGCGCTCGACGTCATAGCGAACAACTTGCTGATTATGGGCGATCACCCGGGACTTTTTGATCGTAGGCCGGTTCCCATCGACGACGATGCCTCGATGCCCGGAACGCTTCGTCCCCAATTCCTTCAACAACAGGCGTCCAGCTTCATCCGAGCCGATGATGCCGCAGAGGTCCGCTTGGCCGCCCAAGGCCAGAATATTGTTAAAGACATTGGCGGCTCCCCCGAGCCGCATGGATTCCGATTCGACATGAACCACGGGCACCGGCGCCTCGGGGGAAATCCGGCTCACGCGGCCCCAAATGTAATGATCAAGAATAAGATCGCCGATGACGAGGACTGAAGCGTGTGGAAATCGTTGGATGTGTCGACGAAGACTGTTGGCCGAGGGCTTGTCAGAGCGGACTGAAGATCCCGCTGCCCCGGTCGAGTCCCGCGCCGGCTTGTTTACTGAATCGCCTTCCCGAACCGCCCCCATCTTACCCACTCCTGCCATTGCCCTTGGCCGCTCCAGGACCAGTAAATGCGGAAGGCCTTCCCCCTGATCTTTTCCTCGCGGACAAATCCCCAAAACCGGCTGTCCAGACTTTGATCACGATTGTCTCCCATGACGAAATAGGAATCGGGCGGCACCGTCACCGGGCCGAAGTTATCGCGTGGGTTGATCGTGCCGTCAATCACTCCTGAATCGATGCGCTGTGTAAACGCCTTGTCGTCCAGCGGCGTCCCATTGACCACAACCACTTTGTTCTTGAGCTGGACCGTATCTCCAGGAGTGCCGACAATCCGTTTGATGAAATCCTTTTCTTCATCTTCCGGGAACCGGAAGACGATGATGTCACCCCGCTGCGGTTTTCCGAACTCAATGAGTGCATGAGAGGCGTAACAATTCACCGGAGGGAAGGCGACTTGGAATTTGCAGTCGCTCGGCCATTGGATGCCATAGGCCAGTTTACTGACCAGGATGTGATCGCCGATCAAGAGCGTGGGAATCATCGAACCGGAAGGAATCTTGAATGCCTGGACGACAAAGACTCGGATCGCAAAGGCGAGCAGCATCGCGACGACGATGGCTTCCGCGTATTCTCGGAAAACGGACTTCCGGACCGGCTGCACGCTGGTTGACACCTCTACTCCTGTCGTGGCGTCGGATGCACGGGACGCGAGCTCGTCGGAGCTGGGAAGATTCGGATCGACGCTCATTCTTCACCGACTTTCAAGATCGCGAGAAAGGCTTCCTGCGGAACTTCAACGCTGCCGACGGCTTTCATCCGTTTCTTTCCTTCTTTTTGTTTTTCGAGCAGTTTGCGCTTGCGCGTAATGTCACCGCCGTAACACTTTGCCGTGACGTTTTTCTTCATCGCGCCGATCGTCTCGCGTGCGATGACCTTGTTGCCGATCGCCGCTTGAATCGCAATCTCAAACATTTGCCTGGGAATCAGCTCCTTCATCTTTTCCGCCAGCTGACGCCCCCGCGGATAAGAGCGCTCTTTGTGCGTAATAAAAGACAGCGCGTCTACCGCCTCTCCGTTTAATAAAATGTCGAGCTTGACCAGATCCGATTCACGATAGCCGAGCAACTCATAGTCCAGCGACGCATACCCTTGCGTGCGGGACTTCAGCTTGTCGTAGAAATCTAAGATCACTTCGTTCAAGGGCATTTCGTAGCTGATCAGGACGCGAGTGGGATCGAGAAAATGGATGCTGCGTTGCGTCCCACGCCGCTCCTGACACAGCTGAAGAATGGCTCCCATGTAACGCTCCGGCGTGATCACCGTCGCCAGGATGAACGGTTCTTCAAACCGCTCGATACTGTTGGGGGGCGGCAGCTCGGCCGGATTGTCTATTTCCAGGACCTCACCCTTAGTGGTCGTGACACGGTACACGACCGTGGGAGCCGTCGTGATCAAGGTCAGCCCATACTCCCGCTCGAGTCGCTCCTGGATGATTTCCATGTGCAGTAGACCGAGAAAGCCGCAGCGGAACCCGAACCCGAGGGCCAGCGAGGTTTCCGGCTCATAGACAAACGACGAATCGTTGAGCCGCAGCTTGATGAGCGCATCGCGCAAATCTTCGTATTTGGCCGTGTCAGTGGAATACAGGCCGCAGAAGACCAGTGGCTTCACTTCCTTGTAGCCGGGGAACGGCTCGGCAGTCGGCTGGACAGCGTCGGTGATGGTGTCGCCGATTTTGACATCGGCCACCTCCTTCATGTTGGCGCAGAGATAGCCGACTTCTCCCGTCAGCAGTTCCGCTTTCTTGATTCGCTTCGGCGTGAAGTGGCCCACTTCCATGACCTCGAAGGTCCGGCCGTTCGACATGACTTTGATTTTCATCCCAGGACGCATCGCCCCGTCCACCACGCGGGTCAACACGATCACGCCCTGGTAATTGTCGAACCAGGAATCGAAGATCAGGGCCTTCAACGGTGCCTGCGGATCACCTGAGGGGGGAGGAATTCGCTCGATGATGGCTTCGAGTACCTCGGGGACTCCACGGCCCTCCTTCGCACTGATCGGGATGGCATGGCTTGCTTCCAGCATCAGCACTTCCGAGATGGAATGTTTGGTGTTCTCCACGTCCGCACTGGCCAGATCAATTTTATTGATGACCGGGATGATGACATGGTTGTTGGCCATCGCCAGATTCACATTGGCGATCGTCTGAGCCTGGACGCCTTGGGTCGCATCGACCAGAAGCAACGACCCCTCGCAGGCCGCCAGGCTTCTGGACACTTCATAGGTGAAATCGACGTGGCCGGGCGTGTCGATCAGGTGCAAGGCGTAGGTGTTCCCGTCTTTGGCCTTGTAACGGATCGCCACGGCGTGCGCCTTGATGGTAATTCCCCGCTCACGTTCCAGATCCATGGCATCGAGGATCTGGTCCTTGGCCTCTCGGGCCGTGACAGCGCCTGTGGCTTCGAGGAACCGGTCAGCGAGGGTTGATTTACCGTGATCGATATGGGCAATAATCGAGAAATTGCGTATGAGGCTTTGCAAATCTGTCGCTCATTTCTTCAATAAAATCGGTTCATTATAGTAACTGCCTCCCAGGTTGTCAAAGTAAAGAGCCCCTCGTATAATCCGCGCCGCGCCCGCACTAGCACTAGGTTTTCCGGCATCACCTTCTTACGGTTTCCGCCGAGCAACTGGCATGACCCGCAAAAAACAGGCGCCCTCGCTGGGAGTGTGGGACCGGCAATATCTGTGGCACCCTTTTACCCAAATGCAGGAGTGGGAACAGGAGGAGCCGGTCATTATCGAACGCGGCAAAGGATCGTATCTCTTCGACACCGAGGGTAACAGTTATTTGGATGGCACCTCCTCCATTTGGGTCAACCTTCATGGTCATCGACATCCGGTTCTCGACCGTGCCCTCGATGACCAGCGAAGCAAGGTGGCGCACACAACTCTCCTCGGTCTCTCGAATCCTCCCGCCATTCTATTAGCACGCGAACTGGTGCGGATAGCCCCGCGAGGACTGGCACGGGTATTTTTCTCGGACAATGGTTCGACCGCGGTTGAGGTGGCCCTCAAAATGGCCGTGCAATACTGGAAGCAGGCGCGCCCGGAGGCAGGACCCAAACACAGTTTCGTGCACTTAAGACTGGCCTATCACGGCGACACGATCGGAGCCGTCAGCGTCGGAAACATCGACCTATTTCATGCGCGATTCAAACCCTTACTCTTCCCCACCCATACGGTCGAACCTCCTTACTGCTACCGCTGCCCGCTCAAGCTGACGTTTCCGGAGTGCCGCCTTGCCTGCCTCGACCCTATCGAACAAGTGTTGCGTGATCATCGAGGTGAATTGGCTGGCTTCATCATTGAACCGCTCATGCAGGCGGCAGCAGGCATGATTGCACAGCCACCGGGGTACTTGAAACGCATCAGAGAGCTCTGCACGAAATACGAGGTCTTGTTGATTGCCGACGAAGTCGCGACAGGATTCGGCCGGACCGGGGCCATGTTTGCGTGTCACCAGGAAGGAGTTACCCCTGATCTGATGGCGATCAGCAAAGGGCTAACGGGAGGCTACTTGCCGCTTGCCGCGACGTTAACGACGGAGGATATCTATCGTGCCTTTTTAGGGAAGTATGAAGAGTTCAAAACATTTTTCCATGGCCATAGTTACACCGGCAATCCGCTCGGGTGCGCGGTGGCGTTAGCCAACCTGCAAGTGTTCCGGAAAGAGAAAACTTTGGGGAAATTGCGCTCCAAAATCACCCTGCTGACCCGACTGCTCAAGCCTCTCCATCAACTCCCTCATATCGGGCAGGTTCGACAGCAGGGCTTCATGGTCGGAATTGAACTGGTACAAGACCGTTCGACAAAAGAACCCTATCCACTCGAAAGCAGAATCGGACACCGAGTGGCGCAGGAGGCCAGAAGGCGAGGTCTTCTTCTCAGACCGCTCGGCCACATTATTGTGTTGATGCCACCCCTGTCCGTCAGCGTTGATGAGCTGACCCGCATGGTCAGCATAGTATCCCGATCAATCGCCGCGGTGACCCAGCACGAGTAGCCCCTCGTTCCTCCCCCGCATCGTTTCGCCCGCTCCGACAGACGCAATTCCACACCAAAATCACATCTGTTTTCCGGCATTTAGACCCTAATCTTCGACTGCTAAATTTTATAGTGTTTACGGCTCTTCAAGGGGTCGGCATGAAGCGTTCGCTGACAATCCTGTTGGTGTGTCTGACGCTCAACCTCCTCACTTCCCTCAGCTGGGGCAGCGAAGAGCAACCAGGCGAACGAAGCGGGCAGCGCTGGAGTACTCTTCTGACGGAACCCGTGACGTCACCCGCCCTGCTCTCAAGTGGTCACCGCTCCGGGCAGGTCTTTGAAACGACGGTCACCTCGACTTTTATGGTAATTCCACCGACGTCCACACGCTTGCGCGATGTCTCACCTGAGACAGAGGGTCCCCGAGTCAAGGGACTTGTGGCCAAAATGAGCTGGCTCAAGGGAAGGTTTGTGACTGAATCGGAGGTCGCGAACAGTTATGGAGGAAACGACTGGTGGGAGCACAAGATCCCGGGCGACAACCGGGTCGATGCCTCGAGACAAATGGTTCGGCTTGGCGTCACCGGGACTACAGGCGCTCTCAGCTACGGCTTGAACTACAGAAAGGCCGGTCAAGCCTTCTTGAATGCCCCGGACCAAAGCAGTCGGGAGATGTGGGGAGAATGGAGAGCGAACTGGGTCACGATGCGCACCGTGGTGGGACAGTTGTGGAACAATGTCGCAGAAGATATTTCACGCCCACGACAGGTCCAAACCTATGGGCGAATGAGCATGGGTTTTAGACGGGCGTCGTGGCCTGAGTTGAGCCTCACTTATGGACGGAACTCCTTCTCTAGTGCGCTCGAACCGGCAGGCATTCTCCCGCAGCGTACTCAGAGTCATACGCTCGAAGGCGCGGTGGCCTATCAGAGTCTGCGGTGGAACGTGAGACTCAGCTCCACCTATGCTCTCGCCAGCGACCTGCTCCACGGCGGAACTGAAAGCAACGTCCGCATGCAACTCCTCAGCGCCTCGTTTCGACCACTCAATACGTTTACGATCTCGCCCATGCTCGCGTACAGGGAGGAGATCCAGGACGCTTCCGGCATGCGCATCGATGGCCCTTCTGCTTCGCTCGCGCTCCATTATAAACAAAGTCGTCGGCTCTTGGTCAGCGCCATCGGCAACTACGCCAATTGCCGTTCGAACGACCGACAGATCGACAATGAAAATGTGGGAGGTAAGGGCATTGTAGCCTGGGACGTGCAGCAATCGACAAGATGGAGCACCTTGGTTGCCCTCGAAGCGGGGTACACTCGCGTGAGCAACCGGGTTACGCCCGCCGCTGACACTGAGGATATTTCAGGACTGCTACGTATCGTCCTCGCCGCTCTCTAGAGCACTGCGGCGACACTACGACAGCTTGACGGGTTCGTTTCGTCCCACCTTGAGCAGCGAACTCGCGCTCGTTTCCTTGCAGAAGATTTCTAACTGGCCATCACTATTGATCAAGGCATGGGGCATCGTGCGGTCCCCTTCGGCGTAGCATCGCACAAGTCCATCAATGGAGTGCCCTACGATCCTGATCAGCGGGTTCGGCCGTTTGGTGATTTCCCGCACCTCCTTCACGTGGCCTGACGAGACATTCGTGATCAGATTGCCGAATGCATCCACGTAGGCAACCTCTCCAACGAGCGCCATGTGTTCCCAATGCGGCTGAGTTACCCCGAACCTGCGCGCGTCCGTCACCAGCCGCCCAAACGAAGACACCGGTAGATTCTTGGTGAGCCATGCGGCTCCCGGGGCAAAGACATCACGCCCGTCGAATGTGTGACCCTCGGAATCAAGGCGATATTGCTTGTTTTCCACTTCTCGGACTTCGACTTCCCGTTCCTGGTCGAACACATGCGTGAGCAATCCGTTGTCCGGCGCAAAAAAGTAATACCGTGAACTCCTTGCCACAAGGGGACGTCGCTCGCTTCCCACACCAGGATCAACGATTGCGACATGGATGGTGCCTTCGGGGAAATATCGATAGCAGCACTTCCAGAGGTAAGCGCCATCTTGGACGTCGTGAGAGGTCACCCGATGGCTCAGGTCCACGATGGTCGCCTGAGGGTTGAT
>DASTQY010000230.1:0-4006 GCA_035761525.1 Nitrospira sp.
TGCGTCAGAGATGAGGGCTCCAGGCTGCGCCTAAATCATTCTTCAATTGGTAGTCAGGCAGCCGCCTTTGAATGAAGACGTGCAGTCCAATCGTATTCTTATCTTCTTCCAGTGCCTGAGCAATTTTGACCACCCCCAGCAGTTTCCCTCGTACTATTATTCCGCTCGGTCTACCCGTTCCTCCTCAATTCACTCTTGTAAACAGATGGTTTCAGTGCCGTAGGCTCTTCTATGCTATTGGAAGACAATTTACCTGGGACCGGCCAACAAGCGCGAACACGCGAAACCAAGATCCGCGCGCTGCACACGCCCGCATGCCGGTGCGCATGGCAACGCCTGGCTCGACAGCGATGGTTGGATCATCTGCTCAGCTGGGTGGGATGGTACCCATGGCAGTGCAGGCGGTGCCATAAGCGCTCCTACGTCCGTTTTCGATTCTGAGCTCTCCCTTGCTTCCGCCAGGCACGGACCACATCCAAAGCGCACGTGAGCAGTTTTGACCACCTACTCGGACCTCTATTCAGCGAGAATGTGTGTCTGCCTTCATCACAGGCTCTACACACGATTTCGCGCGTTAATGGAGGGGCGTGAACACCGCTGGCTGTCTCTGCTATCAGGTTGCACCAATCGGCTATGGGGGGAGTGACCTATGGAACTGTCCCAGCTGTAAGCAAACCTACCACCGACAATACGAGGAAGATTCTGGCATGTGGATCTGGGCGGTATCTTCTACACGACGAACTGCCTCTCTACATACCAACTGCCGACGGCCTCTTGTAAGGCCGTACCGGGCGACATACTGACCAAGACGGTTGCCAATCTATCTACTGATCGACGAAGCAAAATGTCTACGCCACATCTTGCTTGGAACAAAAAAGATCGCGGTTCGAGCGCGGAAGCATGATCCGTATACGGAATTATAGTGAATCCGGGGATCGTCTTCGGATTCGATCACGACGAGTTCTATTGGCCTCGCGCTTTCAATAAATTAGCGTTCAAGCCCTCTATCTGGCAGCGACTTCCTAATCAGGACGGTTCATCTATGACCAATTATCCAGAGCTGGAAGAGCCGATTCGGGCAGAGCTTTTCGGTGTCGAGCGGCTCGAACAGCATGCTGAAAGTCTCGCGGCTGCCCAGATCATTACCGGCGACTTACGGCGGGGCCGGTTACTCACGCCACGAGTCTTGGAGAATGGACGGATCTTGGTGAAGTCCTACCGGACCATCGCCCGCGCGATTCGGGAAGAGAAAACGATCACCCCTGCCGCCGAATGGTTGGTCGACAACTTTCACATCGTGGACGAGCAGCTTCGCGAGATCATCGATGATTTACCTCCCGGGTATTACAGGCAATTGCCCAAACTGGCATCAGGCCACCTGGAGAATTATCCACGGGTCTTCGGAGTAGCCTGGGCATTCGTCGCCCACACGGACAGTCGATTCGACCCCGAAATGCTGCGCCGATTTGTGGCGGCCTACCAGCGCGTGCAACCTCTGACGATCGGGGAATTATGGGCGGTGGCCATTTCGCTGCGTGTCGTACTGGTGGAAAACCTTCGCAGACTGGCAGAGCGGATCGTTCACAGCCGCGCGGCCCGGCTGGAAGCCGACGAACTCGCCGACGGTTTGCTGGGTACCGGGTTATCGGACGTAGACACTTCGGCAACGGCTCTCCGTCGCTTTGAGCACAGACCGTTGGCAACGGCGTTTGCCGTGCAGCTTGTCCAGCGACTCCGTGATCTGGATCCGAAGGTGCGCCCCGTCCTCCTGTGGCTCGATGACCGCCTTGCCGCGCAGGGTACGACCGCCAACGACATCGTGCACGCCGAGCACCAGCAGCAGGCGGCTATGAGCGTGACTGTGCGGAACATCATCACCAGCATGCGATTCACGTCGGCATTTGATTGGGCGGACTTCTTCGAGCGCGTCAGCCTGGTGGATGACATTCTTCATCGCGAGCCTCGATACACCGAAATGGATTTTGTCACCCGGGATACCTACCGCCACGCCATCGAGGATTTGTCCCGTGGCTCGGGTTTCTCAGAAATCGACGTGACGACCCGGGTTGTGGATCGCGCCAGGCGGGCGGTGATGGAGCCGCATGCGAGTGAACAGGTGGAGCGGCATTCAGACCCCGGCTATTACCTCATCTCGCAAGGACGCCGGGCGTTTGAGCGTGAACTCGACTACAGAGTGTCCTGGAAGCGCCGATTCCTGCGTTGGTATGTCCGGGCTTCCGTGCCGGGCTACCTCGGATCCCTCGCAGTGGTGACCGCCATAATCATGGCCTTGACGCTGTGGCGATCTGTGGAAGCCGTCGAGACAACAGCGGGCCTTGTGCTCCTTGGTCTCCTTGCGCTTGTGCCGGCCTCGGATCTCGCCATGGCGCTGATCAATCGCACGGTCATGGCGATCCTCGGACCGCGGCCATTGCCTCGAATGGCATTGCGCAACGGTATTCCTAAAGAGTTGCGAACGATCGTGGCCATTCCCACGTTGCTCACGAACCAGCAGGGTATCGAGGAGCAGGTGGAGCGATTGGAAGTCCATTATCTGGCGAATTCGGATGATGACCTACGCTTCGCCCTGCTCTCAGACTGGAGAGATGCCCCAAGCGAAAGTATTGCAGGCGATGCGGAGCTACTCGCGACGGCAGTCGAAGGGATCGCGCGCCTGAATAAACGGTACGGCCCTGCGTCCGGCGGTGGTTCGCGTTTTGTGCTGTTTCACCGCAGGCGCGTCTGGAACAAGTCCGAGCACACCTGGATGGGGTGGGAACGGAAGCGAGGCAAGCTGCATGAGTTGAATCAGTTGTTGCGTGGCTCGACACACACGACGTTCATGTCCGTCGGCGGGCAGGCCCCCGAAGGCATTCCTTCTGTGCGGTACGTCATCACGCTTGATGCGGACACACGGTTGCCGCGCGGAGCCGCACGCCGCTTGATCGGTACCATGGCCCATCCTCTGAACCGGCCTCGGCTCGACCCTCTCGCTGGCCGCGTCGTTGAAGGGTACGGAGTCGTGCAGCCACGAATTACGCCCTCGCTACCGACCGATGGTGAGGGCTCCTGTTTTCAACGGACGTTTTCGGGCCCCAGCGGGATCGATCCCTATGCATCCGCCGTGTCGGATGTGTACCAGGATCTGTTCCGTGAAGGGTCTTATACCGGCAAAGGCATTTACGAGATCGACGCTTTCGAGGCCGCCTTGGCTGACAAAGTGCCGGACAATGCAATGCTCAGCCACGATCTCTTTGAAGGGCTCTTCGCGCGCACGGCGCTCGCGACCGACGTCGAACTGTTCGAAGCCTTTCCTTCCCATTACGAAGCCGCGGCAGCCAGGCAGCATCGATGGGCACGCGGCGATTGGCAGTTGTTGCCCTGGCTTCTCGGGCGCGGACATACCGGATCTGAGCCGCATCGCGCGGTGATGATTCCCGCCATCGGTCGTTGGAAGATTCTCGACAACCTCCGCCGTAGCCTGTCGGCTCCCGCCGCATTCCTGGCCTTGTTAGCCGGGTGGCTGTTACCACAAGGGGCTGCCTGGGTCTGGTCCTCCTTTATTCTGGCCACGATCGCGATTCCATCGCTCTTGTCTTTTGTCCTCGGACTCTATCCACGCCGGCGCGGCATTTCCATACGCAGTCACGTTCGTGGTGCAGTTACCGATCTGAAGTTAGCCGCGACTCAAATCGCGTTGACGGTCACTTTCCTGGCATACCAGGCCTGGCTTATGTCGGATGCGATTCTTCGGACCCTCAGTCGGCTCGTCATCACACGGACGCACTTGTTGGAGTGGGTAACCGCGGCACAGGCTGAGGATGCCTACACATGCAACCTGTGGGGCATGTACAGGCGCATGGCTGGCGGTATCGTCCTTACAGTCATGGCTGCTTGCGGAGTCGCACTGTTTGGATGGAACGACTCCTGGGCTGCAGCGGCCCCGTTCATCCTCCTATGGATGGCGGCTCCGGCGGTGGCGCGCTGGGTCAGCCTGCCTCCGCGG
>DASTQY010000231.1:0-9065 GCA_035761525.1 Nitrospira sp.
CAACCGCAGGGAGAGTCTTGATTGACGGAGTCGACATCCAATCCTTTACGCTGGCCTCGTTGCGGGCGCAGATCGGCATCGTGTCTCAGGAGGTGGTGCTATTCGATGACACCGTGCTCAACAACATCGCCTTCGGGAAACCGCACGCGACGGAGGCCGAGATTGTGCAGGCGGCGAAGCTGGCCTATGCCCACGATTTTGTCGAACGGCTGCCGCAGGGGTACCGGACGATGGTGGGGGAGAAAGGCGTCAAGCTGTCTGGCGGCGAGCGGCAGCGGTTGGCAATTGCCCGTGCCATCCTGCGAGATCCACCCTTACTCATCCTCGACGAAGCGACCTCAGCGCTGGATACCGAATCCGAACGGGTTGTGCAGCTGGCGTTAAGCAATCTGATGGAGCATCGCACGACACTGGTGATCGCTCATCGACTGTCTACCATCCAGCGTGCCGACCGGATTGTCGTCTTGGACCGCGGCGCCATCGTGGAGATAGGAACCCATGACGAGCTCTTGATTCGGGACGGCCACTACAAACGGCTCCACGCGATGCAATTCCAAGATGTGCCGAATGAGTAAGGGGTTGCTTCCATCGCTCGAGGCCTGGATCAAGCTCTCGGTCTTGCCGCCGATAGGTGCGGCGGTCATTCGGACCCTGGCCAGGTCGATGCACATCGAGACCCGGGGACAGGAGTATGTCGACGGACTGTATCGAAGGGGACAGCGCGTCATTATCGCGTTCTGGCACGCGCGCCAGCTCATGATGCCGCTGACCTACCGTGGCACGTTGGCGCACATTCTCATCAGCCAACACCAAGATGGGGAGATCATCGCGCGCATCGTGGAACGATTCGGCTTCAAGGCAGTGCGGGGGTCTAGCACCAGGGGAGGCGTGGAAGCGTTACGGGAACTCATTCGACTGGGACGGGCCGGAGTGGATCTGGTCGTGACGCCGGATGGACCCAGAGGTCCGGCACAAATCGCGAAAATGGGTGTGATTCAGCTCGCGCGGGCTTCGGGGCTGCCGATCGTCCCGCTTGCCTTCGCCTGCTCAAAAAAAAACTGTTCGCCAGTTGGGATCGATTCATGGTTCCATACCCTTTGTCGCGCGGACTTTTTCTTTGGGGGCCGCCGCTTTGGGTGCCGCGGGACGGTGATGCAACAGAGTTGGAACTTAAACGGGTGGAGTTGCAAGAACTGTTGAATCATCTGACTGCGCAGGCCGACGAGGCAGTAAGCCGCAGGTCGTGAGAGCACTCGCACCATGTGGAACCTCTTATACAACGGACTGTTGATCATCACCGCACCGGTGATCCTGGTGATCTTATTGGCCAAGCCGCGTTGTCGCCGGGGATTATCACAGCGGTTCGGATTCAGCGGCCCTCGGATCACTCCGGACGGGAGACCGCTTGTCTGGCTCCATGCCGTATCGCTCGGCGAAGTTGTCGCGATTACTCCGTTGGTCAAGGAACTCCACCGCCGGCATCCAACCCATCGCTTCGTGGTCTCCACCGCCACGGAGACCGGACGGGACGCGGTGGAACAGCGGCTCGCGGGCATCGCAGAGCATTTCTATGCCCCGATCGATTTTCCCTGGGCAGTTTCCCGCACGATCGCATGGCTGCGCCCTGTGCTGTACGTGTTCATCGAAACCGAGTTGTGGCCGAACTTACTGCGGCATTTGTCGACGCTGGGCGTGCCGACCATTATGATCAACGGGCGTCTCTCTTCCGCCTCATTTGCCCGTCTCCGGTGGCGGCCGGTGAAATCGTTCTACCGGAGCGTGCTCCGGTCGATGCGACTGTGCTTGATGCAGTCCGATCGCGATGCCGAGCGGATCATTTGCCTTGGCGCCGATCCCGGGTCAGTTCGCCGGACGGGGAACATTAAGTTCGATCAGCCCTTGCCGGGCGAGGCCGAGCGCAGAGTCACGCGGGCGACGCTTGGGATCGAAGAGGGCGCTCCTCTCTTAATCGGCGGCAGTACGCACCCAATTGAAGAGGAGCAGCTCGTTGAGGCCTTCGTCGCCGTGCTTTCGCGTCATCCGACGACGCGTCTGTTGCTCGCGCCTCGTCACATCGAGCGAGCCGAGGCGGTGGAGGCCATGGTTCGCGGTCGCGGGTTGGCCGTCTCAAGACGCAGCGCCATCGCTTCCGAGGCTGCCAACGGTGGAGTGAGGCCACAGGTGATTATCCTCGATTCGCGAGGAGAATTGGCTCTGATCTATCAAGAGGCCACGGTGGCTTTTGTGGGGGGCACGTTGGTTCCTATCGGGGGCCATAATCTATTGGAGCCGGCATCATGGGCCAAGCCGGTGCTCTTCGGCCCATACACCGACCATTGCGTGGAGATCGCCGATCTCCTGACGCAGGCAGGTGGCGGGCGACGGGTGACCTCTGTCGGCGAACTGACCAAGGAGCTTCTGCGTCTCATCGAACAACATGATGAGCGAGTCTGCATGGGGCAGGCGGCCCAGTCGGTGGTCCGTCAAAATCAAGGGGCGCTGCAGGCAACCGTTGAGGCGATCGACGGTCAGCTGTCTTCGGTGGAAACTACTCGTTCTTCAGCACGGTCGCAACACTCCTTTCCGGTCATGGCTGGACGCTGACGAGACCTGTGCTCACTCCTGGACAGAGGCCGACGTGGTGGTTGGCTTGGGCGGCGTTCCCGTACCGTATTCTCGCTCGTCTTCGGGCCTTCGGGTATGAAGCCGGGTGGTTGCGGCGGCACAAACTGCTTGTTCCGGTCGTCAGTATCGGAAATCTCACGGTTGGCGGAACCGGAAAAACGCCGATGGTCATCGAGCTTGCCGAGCGGCTCCTGCGCGACGGAAAACGAGTCGCGGTGCTGAGTCGTGGCTATCGCCGAACCACCCGGGCACCGATGCTCTTGGTGTCGGACGGTGTCAGAATATTGGCTGGGCCGATAGAGGCCGGTGATGAGCCGTATCTGATTGCACGCCGCTGTCCTCAGGCGGTCGTCGCGGTCGGGGTGGATCGATACCGGCTTGGGCGGTGGGTACTGAGCCAGTTTGCCGTCGATTGTTTCCTTCTGGACGATGGATTTCAACATATGGGGCTTCACCGCGATATAGATTTGCTGTTAATTGATGCCACCGACCCCTCCGGCTTAGATCAAGTCTTACCGGCTGGCCGCTTGCGCGAGCCTCTCGAAGCGGCCGGTCGGGCGACCGCGCTGATCGTGACGCGAGCAGAGCAACAGACCGATGTGGAAGAGGTGCTCGGCCGGTTACGGTCTGCCGTCAAGTCCTTGCCCATGACCGCACAGGTCACGTTTCAGCCGCAAGCCTTGCAGAGGGTCATGACAGGGAGTGGGCGGTCCCTTGAATCGTGTGAGGGAAAGTCGGCCATGCTGGTGAGCGGTGTTGGCCATGCGGCCTCATTTCGTGCTACCGCCGGACGGCTTGGCCTCAAAGTTCTGGAGGAAGTGGTCAATGCTGATCATCACTGCTACAACTGGCATGAGGTCGCTCGTCTTCGTCAGCTTGCAGCCGATCTCCGTGTCGATCTCGTGCTCACGACTGAGAAAGATGCATGGAAATTACAGCCCTACCTGACTGAGGACGATCACCAATGGTGGGCGGTTAGGCTGATGGTTGTGTGGATGGCGGGGGAAGGCGCTCTGCATCGCACGATCATGCATGAGCTCTCTCGTGCTCGAGGGGGAGCCGGTGATTAAAAACCCAGTGCAGCGGATTCTGGTACGCGGTCCGAACTGGCTCGGCGACGCCGTGATGTGTGAGCCGGCGCTACGCAGCCTCAAAAGACTCTTTCCTCAGGCCGCGGTCACGTTATTGGTCAAGCCGTCGGTTGCCGGGCTGTTTGAGCGCCATCCCTCCGTCGATCGTCTCATGCTGTATGAGGACAACAGACGTCACGCGGGGCTGGCGGGCAAATGGCGGCTGGCCGGTGAATTACGGCGCGGTGGGTTCGATCTGGCGGTGCTGTTTCAAAACGCGTTCGAAGCGGCGTTGCTGACAGCAGTAGCCGGGATTCCCCGGCGGTATGGCTATGCGACGGATGGGCGCACCTTGTTGTTATCGGAGCCGGTTGCGAAGCCTGATCGGAACAAGGCGGTCCACCAAGTGCAGTATTACTGGGATATGTTAAGACCGCTGGGCCTGACCGGTGTGCCGGTTTCTCCCGAATTGATCGTCTCGCCGGAAGAAGAAAAGGCCGTGGCAGAACGCCTGAAGCAGGCCGGCATTACCACGGAAGATGTGCTCATCGGCGTAAACCCTGGCTCGACATACGGCGGAGCGAAGCGTTGGTTTCCGGAACGGTTTGCCGATACAGCTGAACGCTTATGCCGGCGGCTCAATGAGTCCGGCCGGCGAGCAGCGGTCGTCTTGCTCGGCGCCAAAGGGGAAGAGCCGTTGGGACATGCCATCGCTTCACACCTGACCGCGCCGACGGCGGTCCTTTCTGGATCCACGACGATCCGTGACCTCATGGCCGCGACCAAGCGATGTGCCCTGCTCGTGACGAATGACACCGGCCCGATGCATATCGCAGCGGCGCTTGGGGTCCCGGTGGTGGCCATCTTTGGTCCGACCGACTGGCGCACGACGTCGCCGTTCGGCGTGACGCATGCACTCGTTCGTCATCCAGTCGAGTGCGCTCCCTGCATGCTGCGTGAATGCCCGATCGATCATCGGTGTATGGCCGGCGTGACGGTACAGGACGTCTATGCAGCGGCAAACAAACTGCTCACTGTACCGGAGTCAACCGCCGAACAGGGACGTAGTTCACAGATCCTCCGACCTTCGCCGCACGGAATTCTTGAAGGGTATACAGTGTTCCTTGATCGCGACGGCACCTTGAACGAAGATCCCGGCTATCTCAAATCAGCGGCGGATCTGAAACTGCTTCCGGGAGTCGGCCAGGCCTTGGCACGTCTTAAATCGGCAGGAGCTCGGCTGGTAGTGGTCACGAATCAGTCCGGCATTGGACGGGGATTCCTGACGCTCAAGGATCTCGAGGCGATTCACGCACGCCTGGAAGGCCTGCTCGAGCAAAACGAAGCTGCGCTCGATGCCATTTACTTTTGCCCGCACCATCCCGATGACCGCTGCCGATGTCGGAAGCCGGCTCGAGGGATGGTCGATCGTGCGGCGTCCGAATTGCAACTGGATCTTCGACGGTCCTACCTCATCGGCGACCACGTCAGCGATATGCAATTGGCCAAGTCGGTTGGAGCCAAACCGGTCCTGGTCACAACCGGCAAAGTGGACGCGCCGGCCGTCGAGAGGTTACGGGCCGCGCAGGCCATGCCTGACAAGGCCGTGCCGTCGATGGCTGAGGCGGTGGAATGGATTCTCAACGATGCCGCGGCCCGAGCGTCCAAGCCCGCGGCCGCCGATGCTGTTGAACGGTCATGATGTTGTGTCCCTGATTCTGAGCAGACCTGCGTGAAAATCTTCATCGCAGAATCCAGCACGGCGGTCGGTGGGCAGGAGCTTGCGGTCATCCTGCATGCAGAGGGGCTCTTGAAGCGCGGCCATGATCTGCGCTTGCTTCTGGAACCGCAGAGCCCGATCGCCAAAATGGCGATGGATAAGCAGCTCCCGGTCACACTTATGACGATGCGAAAATCCCGCTATCCCGCGGCCATAGTCTCGCTACGAGCCTTATTGACGCATCACCGTCCCGCGATTCTCCAGGTCAATAGCTCACGGGACAGTTGGATCGGCGCGATGGCCGCACGATTGGTCCGGCCCAGGCCTAAGCTGCTTCGGATCCGGCACATCTCTGCCCCCTTGAATCGCAATCTCATGACCCGGATTCTCTACCGCCATCTGTTTGATATGGTGGTGGTGACGGGAGCGGACAAAACGAGGCGCGAGCTCGTGGAACGAGATGGACTCGCTCCACATCGTGTCGCAGCTTTTCCCATTGGTCTGGACGTCGAATACTTTCGCCCTGCTCCACCTGACCATGATCTGCGCCTCGAATTCGGCCTACCGAAAGGGCACTTGCTCGTCGGCCTGATTTCTTACCTCCGGTCCTATAAGGGACATGAATATTTCATCGAGGCGGCAGAAATCATCTCGGGCCAACGGGATGACGTCACCTTCATCATTGCGGGGGAAGGCCCCGAAGAGCAGTCAATCAGGACCCGGATCGAGCGGCTTGGCCTCTCTTCCAAAATTCGGCTGCTGGGCTTTCGCGAGGATCTCTTGAACGTATTTCGCTCGTGCGACGTGTTTGCTATTCCGTCTGTGGAGGGAGACACCATTCCGCAAGTTCTCATGCAGGCGCTGGCCATCGGAATTCCGGTCGTCTCGACGACGGTCGGGTCGATCCCTGACGTGGTGATCGAGGGGAAAACAGGCTTTGTCGTTCCCCCGCGGGACGCAGGCGCGCTGGCGGAGCGGATTGCCAGGCTGTTGGACGACGCGACGCTCCGGACACGAATGGGCGTGGAAGGGCGCTCGTTGGTCCAGCGTTCTTATTCGCTCGAAAAGATGCTCGACCGGATGGAAGGCGTCTATCATCGCCTTGTCAAGGATCCGGCCTGATGCGGCAGGAGGACATGATCGGAGGACGTACGCCGAGGACTCGAATGTCTCTCACCGCCAGTACGATCCTCAATCATCACAAGATGTGGTATTGGAAGGAACTCGGATCAACACTGTGACGGCCGGTCCTCTCTCATTATCGATTTATGTCATCGCCTATAACGATGAGCCGAACATGCGCGCTTGCCTCGAATCGGTAGCCGGTTGGGCTGCTGAACTGATCGTCGTCGACTCTCACAGCACCGATCGGACGGCGGCGATCGCCCAGGAGTTCACCGACAAGGTGTATCAAGTCGATTTCACGGGCTTCGGCGCGCTCCGCAACCAGGCCGTGGCCTACTGTTCCCATGAATGGATTTTCAGTCTCGATACCGATGAGCGGATGACTCCCGAATTGAAGCGGGAAATAGCACAGGTAGTCGAACTCCCGAGCGCTGCCGATGCCTATTTTGTTCCGAGAAAGAATTACTTTCTGGGACGCTGGATCAAGCACTGTGGCTGGTATCCGGATTATCGGCAGCCGCAACTTTTCCGGAAGAACCGCTTGCGTTACCGCGAGGAACTCGTGCATGAAAGCTTTGACTGTGACGGCAAGGTCGGCCGTCTGTCACAACCAGCGCTGCAATACCCCTTTCGGGACATTGACCATTACATCGCCAAGCAGGATCGGTATTCCGATCTCATGGCGCGGCGCATGGTTGAACAGGGGTGCCGGTTTGCCGCACATCAGCTGGTGACGCATCCACTGGCGGCCTTCGCCAAGATGTATGGTCTGCGGCGGGGCTTTCTCGACGGTATGCCGGGGTTGATTCTTTCCGGACTCTATGGCTATTACACGTTCATGAAGTATGCAAAGTTCTGGGAGCTTACCAAAGAAAGCGGAAGGTAGACGTCAGCCGTCGCATGTCATGAAGATCAGTGGATTCACCTTTTGCCGCAATGCCGTGAAGTATGATTATCCGATCGTGGAATCAATCACATCGGCACTGCCTCTGTGCGATGAATTCATTGTCAACGTCGGCGGGTGCGGGGACGGCACCTTGGAGGTCATTCGGTCGATTCGAGATCCAAAGATCAAAATCGTCGAGTCCGTCTGGGATGAATCGCTCCGACAAGGCGGCCTGATCTATTCGCAGCAGACCAATATCGCACTTGCCCACTGTACGGGCGATTGGGCCTTCTACATCCAGGCCGATGAAGTGATTCATGAAGACGACCTGCCGGTCCTTCGGCGATCGATGGAGCAGCATGCCGGGAACCCCAGCGTGAAGGGGCTGCTGTTCCGGTACCTCCACTTCATCGCTGATTACTGGTCGACGAATCCCTGGTTCTATCACAAGGCCGTCCGGGTGATCCGGAACAACGGGGAGATTGAGTCGTGTGGCGATGCGGTCGGATTTCATTTCAAGCCGACTCAGCAATATTTGCAAAGCGGTCCGAGGGAGTGGCTCGCCTATTCAGGCGCAAGGATGTTTCATTACGGCTGGGTGAAGGATCCGAAAACCATGCTCGAGAAAAAGCGGGAACAGGCGTCAGTCTATCATGGCGCGAATCTTCCTCCCGCCGCCGCCAAAGAGTTGACGGGGGACGCTTTCCGATTCGAGGACTACGGCATTTTGAAAGAGTTTCGCGACAGCCACCCCGCCGTCATGAAGACGCGGATTTCCTCCGCCCGCCGGTGGGGTCGCAGGCGAACCCGATGGCTGAACTGGCGGTTCTACCGCGAAGTGGCACGCAGAGGGTTCCGCGGATAGACCGATTCGACTGTCATGAAGCGATTGTCTTGGTGGAGAAGGCCATATTTCTCGCGTCGCGTGTTGGAGATCGGTCCGGGGCACAATCCCTTTGCCGGCGTCACGCATGTGTTGGAAAGGAATGTTGCGGACGGACGGGAACGCGGCGGACATGCCTTGATCGTGCCGGCCGCTGCCCACCTGATTGTCGGGGAAGCGACAGTGCTTCCTTTTGCCGCCGGTTCATTCGACTTCGTCTACGCGTCGCACGTCCTGGAGCATGTAGAAGATCCGGAAGCGGCTTGCCGGGAAATCATGCGAGTTGCAGCAGCCGGCTACATCGAGACACCTTCGCCGTTCCTCGAGCAGGGGCTGGCCCTGAAAGACGAGACGTCTCCGGACCATTGGTTTCACCGGTGGTTCGTGTTTTCCCTGTCGCCCGGCCGCCTCGTCTTTGAGCGCAAGTCGGTTGAGGACGTGAGACAATTCTGTTCCTGTGCGGATGGACAGTTCCTCCGGGAATTTTATGAATCGCTGGACTTTCGGTACGCGCAGCATTTCTTTCGACGGTCGGCGAAGACCACCGTGTTCTACTGGAAGGGGCCCTTTCAGGTGGAGGCGCGCGATCACACGGTTGATTGCCGGCAAGAGGGAAGACCATGCCGCTTCGTCGGGATGAGGCGGGCGCTTATCGCGAATTGCAACGATCTGCTGCGCGCGGGTAGAGTTCGCCGTCTCCCACAGCGGTTTCCCAAGTCGAGGGATGTCTTTCGCAAGTATGGACAATACTCTCTC
>DASTQY010000232.1:0-6711 GCA_035761525.1 Nitrospira sp.
CGCGAATTCATCGCCCCAGTTCAGCCGGTCGTAGTTGCGCCGCGCTTCCGCATCACCGATGACCTCGTAGGCGGCATTGATCTCGCGAATCTTCTCCTCGGCCTGCTTGCTGTGCGGATTGCGGTCAGGATGATGCTCGAAGACCAGTTTCCGGTAGGCCTTCTTGATGACGTCTTCCGACGCCTCCCGGGACACGCCCAGAATCCGATAGAAATCCACGCGCGGCATGGGCGCGACTATAACAGGATGTCGAAAAGAGCTTCCAGCTTCACCTTGACTCCACAAGGGAAGATCCTTAGCCTTGCGCAGCCCATGTCCCCTTCGTGGATTCATCCGAGGACACTCAGCCAACAACGATCGGTGCAGTCCCTCCCCAGAGGCAATTGGTGAGCAGGCAGTCCTGGTGGCAGGGTGTGCGTCGAGATCAATGGCTCGTGTTGTTTGTCGCATGGCTCGGCTGGGTCTTCGATGCCATGGATGCCACGATCTATGCAATCGTTCTGCATCCGGCCCTGCATGAATTGTTACACACCTCGAGCGGCCGACCGACCGCCGAACACATCGGCTGGTACGGTGGGATTATCTTTTCCATTTTTCTGATCGGCTGGGCAATCGGCGGGATCACGTTTGGAGTCCTGGCGGATCGCTTTGGACGCACCAAGATCCTCATAGCGACAATCCTCATGTATGCTGTGTTCACCGGCGCGGCCGCCCTCTCACAGGAGTGGTGGCATCTGGCGCTCTACCGGTTTCTCACGGCACTGGGAATCGGCGGAGAGTGGGCCGCGGGAGCGGCCCTTGTCGCGGAATCCTGGCCGGAAGACAAACGGGCCAAGGCGGCAGGAATTTTACAGTCCGCCTGGGCCGTGGGATTTTTTCTGGCGGCTCTCTGCAATCTTGCCCTGAAAGACGCGTACGGATGGCGGGGTCTTTTCCTCATCGGCATCTTGCCGGCCTTCGTCGCCTTACTGATCAGGTGGTGGGTGAAGGAGCCACCACGCTGGAGGCACGCCCATGCACAGGGAATCGTCCCATTGTCGGCCATTTTTAAAGGGGATCTGAAACGAGCGACGCTCGTGGGATCTGCCCTGGCTTTCGTCGCGGTGTTCGGTCTTTGGGGATCGACGAACTGGGCCCCGACGCTCGTGCGGGAGCTGCCGGAATTTCAGGGAGCGGACTCCGCGGCACTCACACGATCGGTCAGCTATGCCATTATGGCGCTGAATACCGGAGCAATCTTCGGATATCTTGCCTTCGGCCCATTAGCTGACCGATTCGGACGCCGAGCGGTCTTTGCGTTCATGTGTATCGGCAGCTTTATCATGTTGCCCACGACGTATCTTCTGCCGTCTCATTACAGCGGCGTCTTGCTGCTTTTACCGGTTCTCGGTTTCTTCAACAACGGGATTTTTAGCGGATTCCCGATCTACCTGCCGGAGCTGTATCCGACGCGGCTCCGCGCCACCGGGGCCGGCTTTTGCTTCAACGCGGGCAGGGTCCTTGCCTCAGTCTCGCCCTTCATGACCGGCTGGCTGGTCACGACGCTTGGCACCTTCGGCCGCGCAGCCAGTACTGTGGCCTTGATTTATCTGGCCGGCTTGGCCGTTCTGTGGTTCGCGCCGGAAACCAAAGGCAAACCGCTGACAGACTAATTGTGCCAAACCCTTGACTTCCGCCAGGTCCGATTTATTTGAGTCTTATGGATGATCAACACACCCCTCGTACGCTCTCCTACGACGAGAAGCATGCAGCAGAAGCGGCCTTCAGCGGCCGTCCGTTTAATCCACGGTGGTCCGCCCGAGCCAGGGTCGTCTATGACGGGATTCTCAATTCCCTGCCGGCCTCCGCGAGGTGGGAAGAAGCCTTGCCCTCATCGACCGGCTTTGTCACGGAATCGGCGTCAACGGAGCATATAGAAGACCCGCCTGCTGATCGGGGCGATGCTCTACCTGCGTCCATACCTTTCCAGAAGGCGATTGACTCAGGGGCGTTAATCGATGTCACGCCGACCGCAAAACAGCTTGGCTTGGCTTTCTCGGTAACCGTCACCAAGCCGCTCTGGGACACCGGTATTGCACCCATACATACCCTCACGTCGGAGGAGCAGGCCGCCCGATTGCGCGACGTGTTGATGGCTTTTAGGCTTCGCCTGGCGACCCAACCTACCCTGTCACCGGTGATTGACTTCCCGGCATTGTTGAATTTTCCGCCCAACACGATACCACAGCCTTTTCCACTGTTCGCTCTCGTACAACCGGACGAGCAGAATCAAGCCATGATCACGTTGTTGCTGCCAAGTGAAATGGCGACGACGATCATTCCAATGAACTGACCGGACGTCTAGTTCGACCAAACCACCACAGCAGTGGCATCACGACAGCGCAGGGAATCCATACCCATACGCATTCACTCGCCAGCACATCGAGCCCATGAGGGCCTAAAAGATCGTGCAGAGACATCGAGGCGACATGGATCGGACGAATCGGCAAGAAGTATCGGTTCTGATCCATCGGCGAGAAGAATGCCACTCCCAGCCCACCATCCGTCATAGCATCCAGAATGCCATGGGAAAGCATGGCGACAAAACAGTAGGTCCAGACTCGGACGACGGTGATGCCGCTCCAGCGAATCCATCGCGCGAACAGCCCACTGACCAGGACAGCAAAGACGATGGAGTGGGTGAAGCCTCGATGACCCCAAAACGAGCCGTAGGGCACGCCGAGCCAATACCCTGCGGCATCGAGATCGGGCAAAAGGGCAGAAGCCACGCCTACCAGCCACAGTTTCCAAGGGAAGTGCCAGGCGGCGGCGAGAGTACCACCGACCAGTGCATGCGTAAGGGGAGAAGCCATGGCGATCCTAGTTTATTCGGACCCCTTGCAACCGCGCATACCGAGTTGTAGTGTGATGCATCGTCAGACCACGAAAGACAAGGGAGCAAGCATGCTTTCAGCGCGGATCCGTCCTGCCTCTCGCGCCGCCTTTTTGCTGCCCCTAACGCTGTTCGTCGCCTGCTCCAGTTTTGTCTACGAGCCGGCCCCAGTGGTTCCAACCACGTTGCCCCTTCCCTATTCAGCCACCTTCCATCTGGCGGAACTCGAAGCCTATAATGTGGAACCGGGCGCCACGATGGTCGCTGATCCTCGGATCGAAAACAAGGTCAGAGGCGTTCGTCAACCACTGAGTAAGGCAAAAAAGGAATGGGAACGGTCGATCGCGGATTATGTGGTGGCGAGGAAAACGTTTACCTACCTGTCAGCCGATAGCCAGACCGATCTCGATCTGTCCATTCGGCTCAACCTGTATATCGACCCAAGTGTCAATTCCGAGTTCGCTCGCATCTACGTGGCCCGTATCGACGCGACATTGGCGGAAGGGTCCACCAAACGTCCCCTCTCGAAATATCTGGGTTTCGGGAAAGCTGCAGGAGAGGACGACGACCGCGGGCCGGTCAATCTCGCCGTCCAAGCCGCGCTCAACGACCTGTTCGGAAAGATCGAGAACGATTCCCGTTTGCGCCGACCTGGCCTGCTCTAAGCGTGGCGGCAACTAGGCGCCGCGCCAGTGCCCGCTCTTCGACCGCCGTCTTGATCGTCCCGTCGATTCGTTCGGTTAGCAACCGATCCAGAATTCTCTTGAATTGCGGGCCAGGCCGGAGTCCGAACTGTTTAAGATCTTCGCCGTCGACGGTCATCGGCACCTGCCGATCCCTTGTAAGAAATCGCACCAATCGTCTGCCGGCTCTTCCCACCCTCACCCGGTCATGACTGAGCAACGTCTTGGACATGGCCAAAACCAACGCTTCATTCGGCATGTCCTTCAACAGTCGATACACCTGAGAGGGCCGTAGGTTCGAGCCGGAAATCGTGTCACTTGCGTGGCCTGTGGTGGTTCCTGCCCATTCGAGGGTTCGTATCTGAAGACTAGATAATCGAAGCCGTTGAGCGATTGCCGCAATTGTCGCGGAACCGGCACCCTCCAGCAGTGCCATGAACCACACCAACGAGCGATCAATCGGATTTCCCGGGCACTGCCGTTCCCACCAGCCAATCCCTCGGGGAAGCACAGTCATAAGAAGCCGCGCCTGCCTGCTATACGTCAGACGGGGGTGCAGGAATCGCAGCAGCTGCAACCGGGCCAACGCGGCAAGCGCTCGCTCGGGATAGCGTTCCCTCAAGAGCATGAAGATCTCGTTGGCCAGGCGGGGACCGGAAAGCTGATCGACGATGTTGGTCTCCGCAGCCTGCTTCAAGAGACGGTGAGTCGTGGCGTCCAGGCGAAAGCCGAATCGTTCGGCGAAACGAATGGCCCGAAAAATCCTTGTCGGATCGTCTACAAAACTTTTGGCATGCAGCACTCGCACGATTTTGGCTTTGATATCCTCCCGCCCGCCGTACGGATCGTGAAGGCATCCCCAATGTGCGCCATTCAACTCGATCGCCATGGCATTGATTGTGAAGTCGCGGCGAAGGAGATCATCTTCGAGGCGGGCCGGACGCACGTCCGGCAAAGCCGCCGGATCGGCATAGGACTCTCGACGGGTGCTAGCAATGTCCACCTTGGTGCTGTCGGACATCGTCAATCGTGCGGTCGCGAAGCGCTCGAACAGCACCACACCGGCACGGTAGCGACTGGCCACAAGGCGAGCAAATGCGATGCCGTCACCCTCGACGGTCAGGTCGAGATCCCAATTGCTCCGTTTGAGCAAGAGATCCCTCACGACACCGCCGACAAGATACAGACCCACTCGTTGCTCGTCCGCCATTCTCCCGAGATCGCGCAACAACAGAGAGGCGTGTCGTGGCAATCGGCGCAAAAGATATTCTGCACCCCTCCGCGGCAACATCTCGCGCATTGTAGCGGTTTCCTACATGTCTCGTAACGGCCTACCTAGACAGGTTCAAGGACGGAGTTGGAGCACGGATCACGTTCCAGAGGGAATTATGCCCAGTGATCTTACTGGCATTATTTTCTGGCGATCGTGCTGTTCGCGTTAGATGCGCAACCTTTTGCCCTGCCATCAGTGTTAGTCATATCGGCACAGAGGGTCATATTTGGACAGATTTCTGCCGTTTTTTTTCCATTCGTGACAGGGTGACGGTGGCTTGGTTAATTGGGAGCTACAACCTACTGAATTTCCACGAGCCGGTAGCCACTCCAGCGGGCACATGCCTTGCTGAAAGGGTCAGGCAAGGCTATGACCCCTATGTTGTCTTAAGGAGGTTTCCCATGAATGCAAAGAGGAAGACAATACTCCCAGTCGTCATCGCAATGGTCTCGATACTGGCCATCGCCGTCGCACCGGCCCTGGCCAAAGATTCGAAAAAGAAAGCGCCGCCCTCACACAAGTCGGCCGCTGCCGCGGCAGCGTCCATGGGACATGTGCCGCAGGTCTCGGAAGCCCCCAAGCGTGGCCATCACGATGAAAAACCAGGGCCTGCCTGGAAGACTGTCGGGGGCACCGTCAAGGATATCCAAGACAACGCCTATACGGTCGAGGACTATGAAGGCAACCAGGTGAAGCTGTACGTTGGGCAGGGCACGAAGCACATCAAACACAAGAAGGTTGGAGACACCGTCCGCGCTGAGATTACGCGGGGCGGCTTCGCGAATTCCATCCAGTAATCTCGTTCGAATCCGCCACCCGCTCCCCGCGTGGTGGTGTCTGCGTAGAGGCCGACCCTGAACAGGTCGGCCTTTTTACCTCTCAGGACTTTCTCTTGTTCAACGGCCGGCAGGTACAAACTGGATGTTGCCGTAATACGCGATCGCTCGCTCTTTGGTATTGTCGGTGTCGCTCATGATCGCTACGCCGTTGATCTTCGGTGGTTCTTCTCCAAACGCCGTCTTGTAGTCCTCGTAGATGTTACGCGATTCTTCGACCCACATGCCAACCTTTGCCGGCCCGCTCTCCACCACGATCATCTTGGCGAAATCGGTGAAGGCATTGTCGACGACGGTTCCGATCGGCGCTTTCGTGTCCCAAATGTAATTGAGGGCTGCGATAGGAATGTCGCCCAAGAGCGCTTGTCCGGCTTTGTACTTGAGCTTCTTGGGAAAGCTGACTTTGTCCGGGTCATATTCGAACGTCACGTACAGCCTGGCAGGATAGTCGTCCCCGGATTTCCGGCTCACATCACTGTGCTTGAGAAGATTCTCAATCTTCCACCGCCAACGCACGACGGGAAATGCCGACGGATCGATCTTGATCTCTTTGATCAGACCTGAGGCCGACGCCTCGCTCGTCGCCCGTACGACCACCGCCCCTGCGTCTTCCACCAGCTCATAGACCGTGTGGTTGGGGACTTTCTTGAATCTGAGCGGTTTCCAGCCATCTGTCAGCGGCGCACCGGCGTGACTTGAGGCAAACCTTCCAACTTCGAGCACGGGAGAAGGCTCGGCCGCCGTCGATACTGAAGGGGACAAGAGCCACACTGCCGCTAACCAGAGGTTCCTCCGGAAGAATGTCCTATCCACGCCGCATCCATGCGAACAGCCGCATCAGCTTGTTCTTCGTCGCCGGGGTGAAATGTGCCTTCCTCCATAAATTGACGACTTTCTTGTTTACTTCGGCTTGAGTCGGATAAGGATGGATGGTGCCGGCGATAGTCCTCGCGCCCTTGCCTGCGTTCATGATTACCGAAAACTCATTGATGAGGTCTCCGGCATGGGCAGCGACGATCGTCGCACCCAGGATCTTGTCGCTGCCCT
>DASTQY010000233.1:0-5294 GCA_035761525.1 Nitrospira sp.
GAACGACGAGACGTCCGGTGGCAGAGACCCTGGTCGCGCCCGGCGGGGCTTTGACGCCCCGACCGATCGCGACAATTTTCCCTTCGTCGATGACCAGATCGCCGATGGCATTATACCGGCCGGGGTCGATGATGTGTCCGCCTTCGATCAGAAGCGCCATTATGTATAGTTTCCTTGAACTAGTTAGCCCCTGACATGAGATAGAGAATTCCCATCCTGACGGCCACACCGTTGGCGACCTGTTCCAAAATCACGGAGGACAGGCTGTCGGCAACCTCTGGAGCGATTTCCACACCGCGGTTAATTGGTCCGGGATGCATCACAATCGCCCCGGGTTCGGCCATTTTGACTCGTTCCGCCGTCAGCCCGTACAGTCGAGCATATTCCCGAATCGTCGGGAACAGCGCACGCCCCTGACGTTCCAATTGCAGCCGGAGCATCATGATCACCTGGACGCCGCGGAGGGCGTCATCGAGATTGTAAAAGGCCTTCGCACCCAATTTGTCGATGCCCATAGGAATCATAGTCGGAGGACCGACGACCCTTACTTCCGCGCCGAGTTTTGCGAGCGCATGGATGTTTGAGCGGGCAACCCGGCTATGCGACACGTCCCCGACGATGGCAACGCGAAGGCCCTGGAACGACAGTCCCCGCTCGCGAATCGTGTAGAGGTCCAGCAAAGCCTGCGTCGGATGTTCGTGCCATCCATCCCCGGCGTTGATCACCGAACTCTTGACGCCGCGGGCCAATGTTTCGGCCGCGCCAGCCGAGGAATGGCGCAGCACGATGATATCCGCCTGCATGGCTTCGATATTACGCGCCGTATCCAGCAGCGTTTCACCTTTCACGACGCTGCTCGACGACGGAGAAAAATTGATCACGTCGGCGCTCAAACGCTTGGCCGCGAGCTCGAAGGATGTCCTCGTTCGCGTACTCGGCTCGAAAAAGAGATTGACGACCGTTCGGCCCCGCAGGGCGGGCACTTTCTTGATTTCCCGTCCGGTCACCTCCTTAAAAGAGTCGGCCGTTTCGAGAATCAGTTTGATTTCCTCCGCCGACAAAGGGGCTAAGCTGAGGAGGTCCTTTCGTTTCAGGCTCATCGCTCTATCTCCTTCACGCCTTTGAGAATGACGACCCGGTCATCCTCACCCGATTCTTCCAGCATGACCTGAATGTTCTCGTCCCGTGAGGTCGGAATATTCTTACCAATGTAGGTCGCTTTGATCGGCAACTGCCGGTGTCCCCGGTCAACCATGACCGCCAGCTGGATTTCTGCGGGACGCCCCAGATCGATGAGTCCGTCCATGGCAGCGCGAATCGTCCGTCCTGTAAACAACACGTCATCGACCAGCACGATGATTTTCCCAGAAATGTCGAACGGCACAGACGTCTTTCGAAGGACCGGCTGCTCTTTCCGCAGGGACAAGTCGTCACGGTAAAGCGTGATGTCCAACTCGCCGATGGGAACGGCGACGCCCTCAATATCTTGAATCCGCCGCACAAGCCGATGAGCCAAATGCACGCCGCCCGTCCGGATCCCGACCAGTCCCAAGTCCTTCACGCCCTTGTTCCGTTCAAGAATTTCATGGGCAATCCTCGTCATGGCGCGCGCCATGTCGCCAGCCTCCATCACGAGTCGCTCCTGCTGCCGGTTCGGTGTCATCGACGCCTTTATCGGGAATTCGGACATAAAAAAACCTCCTCATCAGCGTCGATGAGAAGGTCGTTGGTTGTCGCCAGACAGCGGCGGCCCATATGCACTCCTTGCTCACCTCGCAGGATGAGCATTAAAGGTTTCCTGATCTTACTGGGGTGCAACAAAGACTGTCAACCCCGTAAGGAATATTGGCCTGGCTTACGTGGCTGCAACGTGGAAGACGGTGAGACCGGCTTCAAGTCGCGACTGAGGCAAGATGGTTTTATGCATGCGAAAGGTGGGTAGCTGGTCGACCGATTCCTTCCATCGGACCTCGAACCGGACCTTTGGCCAGTGTTCCATGAGACTTCCCGGTCCGGTTACAAACGCGTGTCCTCCTGCACAAAGTGCCCGTCGCAGGTCCTCAATGGCAGCGGCGAGCTCAATGCGATTGTCGTTGAGCCCACTGGAAATCCAGTAATAGGCCACATCAAAAGTGGTGACGGAAGACTGACGATGCCGTCGGCTCATGACCGGAACAAATTGAATCCGCTTGAGCCAGTCCCAGCGCTGCAATTGCGCACACGTGCTCCAGAGCTGTTGCGCTTGTTTTTGCGCAAAAGCCGGTGCGTGGACTCCCACCGTATAATTCCGAGGGCGATCAAATGGGACGCAGGTGGCAATGACCGCATCTCCGTTTTCGATCAGGACGTTCTCCGCACGCGAAAGCAGGCTGCCGATCTCTCGATCTTGTTCGGCCAAATCTTGAAGGTAATCCGCAACGAACGGCTGGGCCGCCAGCTCGCCGATCGTGGCGTCGTCCTGTGGGTACAGTAATACAGCTCCATAGGCCTGATGGGGTGAGATCGCAGGCAGGCCCTGGATAAACACTGATCGCCAATCCACCGGACTGATCGGCGGTGATGAAACCGGTTCGTCACCAGAGCCGGGCGGCAGCGGCGTGGAGAGAATCGTGTCCTGCTCGCGATCGCTCAGCACGACCTGTCCGTTGATGATCTTCGCGGCTCGATCACAAGTGGGGAATGCTCTGCCCTTCGAGTTCAGGTAAGGCAACCCCGCGGAGTCGCCGGCGAGGGTCACCTTTTCAAGCCTGCCACCCCGCATCGTGAGGCAGGAACCAGCCGAGGGATCAAAGTATCGGCGAGGCGGAGTTGGTGACGGGAACCACTCCACCTGACGAGCTTTCGTTGGGTCCATGAATAAGGAAAGGGCATCCTTCCCGGGTGGGGCCTGAGGCACGAAACAACTGCTGAAGAGGCGAAAGGCCGCTTCAGATGGATAGGCAGGGATTCCACGATACCGAAGCGGCGGGGGTGGGGCCTTGCCATCATTTTGATCGTCGTAAAGGCCACGGATGAATTCGAACGCTGCCGAGCCGGTACCCGGCAATAAGGATTTGAACAGCTCGACGACCGGAAGAAAATCGATCGACTCCCAGCGCATCGCGCCCATGCAGGACATGAAGCGCGCCCCCTCAAAACTTCCTTCTTTGAGGACATACCATGCATCCTTGCGATGGCGGATCGTTGCGGCCCCACTTGGGCCGATGACGAGATCTTCGTCCCGGTAAAACCAGCGTATGTCCTCGATCGGGACGTGCAACGCTTGCGCGGCCATGGCTCTCAGATCGTCGGCTGTCAGCCGTTGCCATCCGGGCTTGGTCGCGAGATTCAAGGTGGTTTCGTTGATGAGACCGGACGGTTTGAGGCCGACCCACGCTCCCCAATCCAGCTTCATCCTTGCGCGAAGAAGGGCGATCTTTCCCTCATCATTCAGCCCCCATGCGCTTTCATGCAGGACATGACCGGAAGGATCGGTCGCAAGGATGCGCCGTCCATCCGGACGATAAAAGACCAGATGGCCCGTCGGTTGCCGGACCACTCGTCCGCCGGCCGCTTCGAAATGTTCTCTGAAAGGCAGGTTTTCGGCAAACGTCAAGTGACCTGGCGTCGAGAGGGCTGTGAGAACCGGATCGGCGGGCATCTAAAAGGAGTAGTGAAGATTATGGTGAACCAAGAAGAGGGATGCCGGCGGGTTTTTTCAGCATCTCTCTATTCACGGACCTGCCCGCTTCCGAACACGATGAACTTGGAGCAGGTCAGCTCTTCCAATCCCATCGGTCCGCGCGCATGGATACGAGAGGTACTGATGCCGATTTCTGCACCCAAGCCGAACTGGTATCCATCGTTGAGTCTGGTCGACGCATTGACCAGCACGGCGCTTGCATCCACCTCACGCAGAAATCGCATGGCTTTCTTATAGTCGGAAGTGACGATGGCTTCCGTGTGACGAGACCCGTAGCGAACAATGTGCTCCATGGCTTCATCGAGATGCTTCACGACCTTGATCGCCAACGTCAAATCCAAAAACTCCTTCCCATAGTCACTGTCACTTGCAGGTTTGGCTGCCGACGATAAGGCGCAGGTCTTCTGGCAGCCGCGTACTTCCACGCCGGCTGCCACCAGTTTGTCAACAAAACCCGTCAGCCAGGTTCTTGCTAGACTTTGATGGACTAACAGCGTCTCCATGGCGTTGCACGTCGACGGCCGCTGGACCTTGGCATTGAGACACACACGCTCGGCCATGACGGGATCGGCATCGTCGTCCACATAGATATGGCACACGCCCGCATCGTGCTTGATGACAGGGATCGTCGAGTGTTCGGCGACGATCCGCATGAGGGATTCTCCCCCTCGTGGAATAATCAGATCGATCGACCGGTCTTTCTTCAAGAGCAGCGGTACGAGCTCTCGGTCCGGTCTGGCCACAAAGGAGATCGCACCGGCAGGAATACCGCACTTCTCTGCAGTCTCAGACAGAATCGCGGCGATCGCGCTGTTCGATGTAATCGCCTCACTCCCACCCCGCAACACGCAAGCATTGCCGGACTTCAGGCACAATGTCGCCGAATCAGCCGTGACATTGGGACGCGATTCATAAATGATGCCGATCACGCCAATGGGCACGCGAACGCGTCCAACCTGCATGCCGTTGGGCCTGGTCCACATCTTCGCCATTTCACCGAGTGGATCGGGCAATTTGGCCACCTCTCGGATGCCATCAGCCATGTCCCGGATTCGTACATCGGTGAGACGCAGACGATCAGCCATCGCCATCTTGTCCCGCGTGGCAAAGGCATCGATGTCTTGCCCGTTCGCGTCCAGGATGCGTTCCGATTGCGCTTCTAACGCATCGGCCATGGCCAGTAACGCCTGATTCTTAACCGATGTGGACAACGTCACCAATCGATTGGCCGCTTCGCGCGCGCGCGTGACGAGCTCCTCGACATACTCAGGGATTGATTGCGTAGCTGGGGACGCTTCTGGAGAAATGTCTTGCGAACGATCGGCCTCGCCGGACTGCTCAGACATGAATCGGTGCTCCTCTTGTGGTCGCTGGGACTCTACAGGATACAGTGGGGATTTCCGAGGGGTCAAGGCATCACGAGTGACGCCTCGCACCAAGGTCGTTACTGAGAGAGCGTTTTTCGAAAATACGCGATTGTACGAGTCAATGCTTCCTCGAGAGGGACCTGCGGCTCCCATTTGAGCAATGCGTTCGCTCTGCTTATATCGGGCCGCCGGACCTTGGGATCATCGGTGGGCAGGGGATGATAGCTGATGTCGCTGCAAGAACC
>DASTQY010000234.1:0-6182 GCA_035761525.1 Nitrospira sp.
CGCACGGATGTTGAAGAAGCCAAAGCCGGCGAGATTGTTGCGGTCGCGGGATTGGACCAAGTGAGCATCGGGGACACGATTGCGGATGCCGTACAACCCTCACCGCTGCCAAGGGTCACCATCGACGAGCCCACCGTTCAAATGACTTTTTCGGTGAACAACAGCCCGTTCGCCGGCCGTGAAGGCAAATTCTTGACGTCCCGACACCTCCGCGAGCGCCTCTTCAAAGAACTTGAAACGAACGTCTCTCTCCGCGCACAGGAAACGGACAGTCCGGATCGATTCCTCGTGGCGGGACGCGGTGAATTGCACCTCGCGGTCTTGATTGAGCAAATGCGGCGTGAAGGCTACGAACTGCAAGTCTCCCAACCGGAAGTCATTCTGCATCGCGACGGCGGCAACGTCACCGAGCCGTACGAAGAACTCACGATTCAAGTGCCGGAGACGTATCAAGGGGCCGTCATCGAGGAGATCGGCAAGCGCCGCGGAGAAATGCGGCATATGAAGCTGGTGCATTCTGACGCCGGCCCGAGTGAAATGCATCTTGAGTATCATATTCCTACACGGGGGATCATGGGCCTGAAGAACATCCTTCTCGCCAAGACCCGTGGAACGGTGATCATGCATCACGTCTTCAAGGCCTATGAAACGGCCAACGAACAGGATTTGCTTGTCGCGCCCCATGGCTCGCTCTGTGCGTTCGAGGACGGCACGAGCACCGCCTATGCGTTGTTCATGACGCAGGAGCGCGGCGTCCTGTTTATCGGGCCAGGCGTCGAAGTCTATCGGGGCATGGTCGTCGGGGAAAACAGCCGGGACGAAGATCTGGACGTCAATGTTTGCAAAGAAAAGCACCTCACGAACATGCGCGCCTCCGGTTCAGACGAGGCCTTGGTGCTGACTCCACCGCAGGAAATGTCTTTGGAATTTGCCCTCGAGTATATCGGGCAGGATGAGCTAGTCGAAGTCACGCCGAACAATCTGCGTATTCGTAAACGGCTTCTCCATCCGGAAGATCGGCGCAAAGCTAAAAAATCGGGGAAGTAACCGTCGTGCCAGCATAACCTGAGATCCGTGCTTTCCTAGCTTCGATTACCGTTCAGCAAAAGCACCAGCGCCGCCCTTCCAATGCGTATCAAGAAGAAAATCCCTAAGCCCTCTGCCAAGCGACCGCCATTGTATTTCATCGGCTATCGCGGGCCGGCGCCGCAAAAAGAGGAGCTCATATTCTGGTACAACAGCCAATATGGTGGGCCCTTGACGATCGAGCACGAAGGCGGGGCGCCTGAGTCCTGGCATATCAGACACGGCCCTTGGACCGCGCATGTCGTCCTTCCGCTCCCCTCAACGCACGTGGTCGGCCTGAAAGACCAATTGGCATGGGAGCATGATCAGATCGGCGCCATTGCCCCGTCCGTTATGCCACCACGAGACATGCCGGATACCATCTTGTTCGCGGCGCGTCTCGCCAGAGGCCTGGCACTCCTCACACAGGGCACCGCTCATGACCTGGCGACCCAGCAGTATCTCAATCCTTCCGATTGGCAGGATCGTAGTCTCAGCGAATTCGTCGCCGATGATCACGTCCTTGTCGCACAGGACGATCAAGCGAAGTCGGATATGATCTGGTGCTACAGCCTCGGCCTCTCCAAATTTGGCCTTGACGAATTAGAAACGTTCCTTCCTCGAGGAATGTCCGATCGAACGGCCAAGGAACTTCTCGTCGAGTCGATCCGGGAAATAATCCGAATCGGTCAATCCCCCAAGGTTGGCGCATCATTTGACCTGCCTTCTCTGAACCGCACCATTACGATCGCAAACCACCGGACCGCCGCTCCTGTAGGACGCATGCTGGGTTTTCGCGAAGTGCAGGCTTCTTGAAGACGCAGTTCTCAACCACCCCCAAATCGTTCGAATCGGGCATTCGCCGACCGATTATCATCCATAGTGATCATGCATGGCCCCGTTCCAAATGCTTCACAAGGACCTCCACGCCATCCCGCAAAAATCGAGTTTCCGACCGGTGTTGGAATCAAAGTCACGACAGTCGTCCCTTGGATGAAAGAAGCCGAACAGGCGTTAGGACAAGAAATGCCGCCCTGATCGCTCGTTACCGTACCGTCGCCTGGTCCGGATGTATTCACAGACAATGTAACCATCTGAGGCACGAGATCGAATTGCGCGACGATAGTTTGATCGGCGTTCAGCGTCACGTCGCAGGAGCCGGTCCCAGTACATCCATTGCTCCAGCCGATGAAGGTCGAGCCCGTTGCTGGGGTCGCAGTCAATGTGACCAGGCTTCCCGTGGGGAAACTGGCGCTGCAGGTGCTTCCGCAATTAATGCCCGCTTGGTTCGTGCTCGTCACGGTCCCCGATCCCGATCCAACCCTGCTCACTGCAAGAGTAGACATGGGAATTGGGATAGCTGCCGTAAAGGTCGCCGTGACTGCCTGGTCGCCGTTCATAGCGACGGTACACGACGAGGCGGGTCCGCTACAGCCGGCGCCACTAAATCCAATGAATGTGGATCCATTAGTGGGTGTGGCGGTGAGTGTCACGATTGTCCCGGTGGCAAAGTCGGCAGCGCAGGTACCCGGGCAGGAAATACCGCTGGAGTCACTAGTGACGGCGCCTGCCCCGTCCCCACCCAGGGTCACCGTCAGCCGATCGGTGGAAGTCGGGACATTGAAGCCGGCTATCACAGTAGCGTTCCCCGCTACGCGGCAGGGTGCCGTGCCGGAACAATCGCCACTCCAACCGACAAACGCAGAACCAGGTGCCGGAACCGGATTCAGAGACACCGTCGTTCCCTCTTCAAACTGACCGGCCTGACTGGAACAGGTCGATCCACAATCGATCCCTATGGGCGTGGAGGTCACAGTTCCGCTGCCATCTCCCTGCTTTTGCACGGTGACGGTAAAGAGTCGAACGAGGGTTATTTCCAAATCGATCGGCGCGCCCGCGGTTAGGGTCACACCGGCCAGCGTGCCTCCAAAGATTTTCTGGTTTGCCGCATTGGAGGCCACGACCGTGATCGTCCGGTTGGGCCCGACCGGTGCTTGGATGCTCACAGGAATTTCTTGACCACTTGTGGGATTGGACACAGGAACGGTCGAAGTCGCCGGAGCCGGTATCCCTGGTCCAGAAACCTGGACTTGGATCGTGGCGATCTCAGATACGCTTTGCGCCCACGCGGGCGTCGCACCAGGGAACCAGCGCTCGATCCATGCAAAAAATCGGGAGACCGGCCCGTGCTGTACATGCTGGGAATTGACGACTAAAGACAAATTCACGCGTACAGTCTGAGCATTATTCTCGGATCCGCAGCCCGCGAGAAGTGCCATGAGTACGAGACCCAGTGCCGGGTGGAAAATGGTTTTGGGTCTGGTATTCATTGAACCACCTCAAAATCGCCCAAAATGGCTCCGGTTGTAAGGCTATGGGAGTCTTATCGTCAAATTCACCGTCGTGTTACTGATCGCTGCACCAGAGGCAACCGCGGGAGGGGTCACCGGCGTCACGGGGAAGGGCCAATCCGGCAGCATATAACTTCCCGATGGAGCCTGGCCTCCAAGCGACCCACTCTTCGCCATGACGGGACCCGCCAGTGTCTGCCCTCTGGTGCCACCACCTATAATCCCTGCCTCCGCCAATGCCTCCCGGGGCGACTCCTGCTTCGGCACATCGGGCAGCATGGTCCCTGAGATCGCCGTCGCAACCGGAACGATATGGGTCTGGATGGAGGCTGGCATACTGGGGGGCGCCCCGGGCATGGCAATAGCGAATTGGCCGGGGAGAACCAAGACCGTGGCACCCCCGGAGGTGAAGGCCACATTGCCGTTTCGCCCGATATTCGCCACTCCGGTGGCTCCTTCCATTTCCAACCCTTCTTCCTCATCACCTTTGCCCTTCCGCGCTGAAGGCCCATTTAACCAGGTCACGAAATAGGTCCCTCTCGCGGTGACGGCAGATGTGCCCGCATCGATCACAAAGGTCGAGTTGTCTCCTTCGAACGAGCGTGCGACCAGCGCGCGGACCGATCCTCGAATCAGGCGGGCGACGAATGCCCGTTGATCGCTGCCCGCCTGGTAGGTCTGTTCCGTCACTTCCAGACGACTGTTGTCACCGACCGTGATCAGGCTGTCATCGGCATAGAGCACCTTGCAGCGTGAGCCGGTCTGGCTATCTAAAATGGCAAGCGGCCCGATTTCGTCGAATGGACGGAGCTTCACTGGTGCCGTCATCGTCGCCGGCTGCATTGTCACGGTCCCCTGGATGGCCAGTACAATGCCTGCAATATCGGGGACATCGGCAGCAGCGGCTATTCCATAACCCAGCGACACGGCACCACATACGGATAGGACGAGGGCACGAAAGTTCATGATGCCTCCTAAAATGCGCCTCCGAGCGTGAGTGAAATGACATGCCTCGTGTAATCGAATACTTCGACGTTCGATTGATCCCGTGTCAGCGAATATTGAAAAGCCAGCCACAGCCAGGATTGCAGGTCGCGAACGACCGTTCCGGTTAGCTGATAGACGTTGTCTTTCCGGATGGCCCCATCTGAAGAGAAGGAGTTTGGATTATTGTAATTCTGACGGTAGTAATCCAACCCCAGCAGCAACGTTGTGGCCGTCAATGGTTGGTATGCAGCTCCCACCGACAGGCGGTGACCGGTATAGGACCAATCGGCTTTACTCGGCAGGCCTAGAGTCGTCGGCGTATCACCGCCGCCCGTGACGTCGGTATCAAAAGTGTAGCCCCCTCGCAGATAACCACGGTCTTCGGCGAAGCGCCAATATTGCAACGCGCCGAGCATGAAGTTGTTCGCATCGCGCGTCTGATTCACAGGCACGCCCAGTTCATCATCTCGGAACGTTTTAAAGTCCTTGTTCTGGTAGCGGAAAAATGCCTGCGTATACGTGCGCTCGCTTTCCGGAATAGTCAGCGTGGACTGGAGCGCGTTCGAGAGGAGATAGGCGTCGCCGCCCACCGTCACATAATCCAACGTGTACTGGAACCGGAGCTGGGCCGAGCCCAGTTGCCGCTGGACATAGAGGGTCGGAGCAAAGTCCAGAACGTTGAAATCGCTCAGGCGGGCGTGAAAGTTTGTAAATAATCCCCCTCCGGCACCGATCGTCCATGTATCGGTTTGCAGAAACCGATACTCAACATTTCCCGTCAATGCCGTGACAAAGTCGTCCTTGTGGGAGATTCCTCCTGGCAGCGTGGAACCACCTGGAAGCAGGACGACATTGGAATCATATTGGAGGCTCAGTCCGTAATTGCCGCTCCATCGCTTCGATGGCTGTTGGGTTGATGGGGCAACCGCCGGCTTTGACGGCGGTGCGGCGGCGGCAGGAGCACCCTCGATCGCTGACCGGAATTCCGCCGTCGCCTGCTTATAGTCACCCTGTGAATAGAGTCCCGCTCCGCGGAGGTAATGCGCATTATTGGCCAACTCCGGATCAAGCTTTCCTGCTTTTAAGAATTTGTCTGAGGCGAGTTCGTCGTCTTGCTGACGCGCTGCGGAAAACCCTGCGTAATAATAGAGAAGCGGATCATTTTTGATCGTGCGCTCGGCGACACTCAGTTCGGCCGAAGCTTCGGGGTAGCGGTTTTGGTGATAGAGAGCCATGCCCAACCCCATGCGGGCGCGGGCATCGTCCGGCTTTCGCCGCAGTACTTCCCTGAACCGCTCTTCTGCCTCCGTATACCGCTGTAGTTTGATGGCATTCAGTCCAAGGTAGTACGCTGCCGTTGGATCTGTTGGCCTGGCATTATGGGCGTCGCGGAGATGCCGCTCAGCCTCCCCATACCGGGCTTGATTGTAAAAGTAGATCCCTTTGGAGAGATCGAAATCAAACTCACGCTGATCTTCCGCCGCCTCCGCGGCCCCAAGCAGAATGAGTGCTCCGATCAACAAAAGGAACAGGCAGCATCCTAGATTCCGAATGACCTCAGGATATCGTGACAAGATACGATTCACTTCGGATGCACTCCGGTCGTAGTCGGCGGACGAGGCCTTACTCAAGAATCGGACCTATACCGGAATGAGAAAAGAAGGAACGATTACAAGCCTTTGAAGTTGATTGCATGAAGCGCCCAGGACAATCTGTCCCGTGGGCGTCGACTTGGGGACATCCTGTCCCTCAAACAAGGGTGACGTAAGGCTCCAAACT
>DASTQY010000235.1:0-6124 GCA_035761525.1 Nitrospira sp.
ATCATGCGGGGTCTGGCTGAAGTTGGTCTGACGACTAGAGAAGCCTGTGCCAACACAGTCCGAAACGTCACTGGCTGCCACTTGGCAGGGGTCTGCCAGGGCGAAGTGTTTGATATTACCCCCTATGCCAAGACGGTGGCCTATCATCTCCTGCGGAACCCTCTTAATCAGAGCCTCCCCCGCAAGTTCAAAATTGCCTTTTCCGGGTGCAAACAGGACTGCGCTCTCACTCCAATTCACGATATCGGCCTGCTTGCCGTGAAAGCCGAGGACGGCACGATCGGTTTCCGCATAGTTGTCGGTGGCGGACTGGGTTCAGCGCCCCGCATCGCGCAGGTGCTGCGTGAATTTACCCCGATGGACGAAGTGATCCCGACGATCGAAGCCGTCATCAAGGTGTTCGACACCCTGGGCAACAGAAAGAATCGCAACAAGGCGCGAATGAAGTTCGTCATTGAAAAGCTGGGATTCGCGGAATTCAAGAGGCGTTGGGAAGAGGCGTATCTCTCAATGGGCCATGCGAGGCCGACGCAACAGCCGATCAGGTTGCTGTCGCATCAGGATGAGCCTGTTTCGTTGATTATGCCCACGTCCAATGGGGTGAAGTCCGGCGTCGCCCAGACCAACGGTCATCCGAACGGCGACCACCAGGAGACGCCCTTTGACATGTGGAAGCGGACCAACGTTGTGCGCCAGAAGCAGGCCGGCTATACGGCGGCTGTCATTAAATTGTTCATGGGAGACCTGACCGCAAGTCAAATGATGCATGTGGCAGACTTCGCCGAGCGCTATTCAAACGGGAACCTCCGGACAACAATCAATCAGAACCTGATTATCCGGTGGATTCCCGAATCTCGTTTGACCGATCTTTATCACGACCTCGCTTCACAGGGGCTGTCGGATCCCGGCGCCGAACTCGTCGAAGACATTATCGCCTGCCCCGGCACCGATACCTGCGGCCTTGGTATTACCTCGTCCAAGGGGCTGGCAAGGGCCCTGGCGGAAGTGTTTCCCGCCGGGCGTGTGCCCGATGACCTTACGGACGTGAGCGTCAAGATCAGCGGATGCCACAACTCGTGCGCACAGCACCATATCGCGACAATCGGCTTGCACGGTGTCGGGAAGCGCATCGGTGAGCATACGGCGCCGTTCTACGAGCTTCATCTTGGCGGTAAGGTGAACGGCACTGCCAAAATCGGTCAGATGACGGTCAAGCTGCCTGCGAAAGCCGTATCGGCGGCCATTACGCACCTTATCGACGTCTATAGGCGCGATCGTCAAACCGGCGAAGGGCTGCCAGCCTTCATTGATCGAGTGGGGAAAAATGCGCTGAAAGATGAACTGATTCCTTATACGATTGTGCCGCCGTTTGCCGAGGACCCCACGTTTTATTACGACTGGGAGGCGGAAGAAGAGTTTGTCCTCGAAGACCTTGGTCCCGGTGAATGTGCCGGCGGCGCCCTGGAGATGATCGAGAATGGAATCTTGGAAGCCGATCAAGAGCTGTATCAGGCAAAGCTGTTGATGGACAACCATCAATACTCCGTCTCGGTGAACAAGTCGTATCGCGCGGTCCTCGCGGCAGCGAAAGCGCTGTTGGTGACGGAGGGTCTCGATCCCTCGACGGACGCCGATACGTTCCGTGAGTTCGACGGCCGGATCGCTCAAAACGGCGTCGTGCCGGCCGTCTATCGTGACCTCGTCAAGAAGGTGGGGGACTTGGGGCCGAAAGATACGACGGCAGAATCGGCTCAAGAGAAAATGGCCTTTGCAAAAGGCTTTGTTGATGCGTGCCGGGCCGCGACAGAGCAGATGGGGAAGGATCTCAAGCTCACAACTGACAAAGCGACGGCGGCCTCTACGGTCGCTGAGCCGGAAGCGGCCACACAGGTTCCCACCGGCGCTCCGGTCTATGATCTCCGGGGTGTCGCGTGCCCCCTCAATTATGTGAAAACGAAATTGAAACTCGAGATGATGGATGCTGGTGAAAAATTGGAAGTATGGTTGGACGCCGGCGAGCCGATCAAGAATGTGCCACTCAGTTTGAAGAATGACGGACATCTCGTGCACTTACAGGAGGCGCTGGAACCGGAAGCGGCGCACTACCGAATCCTGGTCGAAAAAGTGGAATGAGTTGAGTGCGCATCTCAGTGCCGCATGGATAGGGTGGAAAGAAAAGGGCCAATGCACACAAAGCAACCAACTGGCGACATGCTGGCTTGGGCCGAGTCGCTCGAGGGAAACCAACCACAAGAGGTGCTCGCCGCCGCCATCAAGCGCTATGGCCCGCGAATTGTGCTCGCCTGCAGCTTCGGTGCGGAGGACGTGGTCTTAGTCGATATGATGCATCGGATTGACCCGTCAGTGGGGCTGTTCTATCTCGATACGGATTTCCTCTTCCCCGAGACGTACGCGACGCGCGACCGAATCATCGAGCGATACCAGCTTAAACCGGCCCAAGTGCATCAAGTGACGTCTCTGCTGACACCGGAACGGCAGGCGGAACAGTATGGCCCTGCCCTGTGGACGAGCGACCCGGACCAGTGCTGCAAGTTGAGAAAAGTCGAACCCTTGACGCGGGTGCTGAGTGGATTCGATGCGTGGATTACCGGCATCCGACGGGAACAAGCGCCGACCAGAGCCCATGCCAAGCCAATCGAGTGGGATCACATTTTTCAACTCGTCAAGGTGAATCCACTCGTCCGGTGGACGTGGGCCGACGTCTGGACCTATATCAAAGTGCACGAAGTGCCCTATAACGAATTGCATGACCGCAATTATCCAAGCATCGGCTGTATTCAGTGCACGAAGCCGGTCATGCCAGGCGATGATCCACGGTCCGGCCGGTGGGAAGGTCGCGAGAAGACCGAATGCGGCCTTCATAAGACATCATGATGGGCATGCAAGAACTCATTGCGAAAATCGCCAAGGGACCCAAGGCTTCCAAGGATCTCACGTGGGACGAAGCCAAGCGGGCCATCATGACCTTGATAGAGGGCGACGCCACGCCCGCGCAGGCCGGAGCATTTCTCATTGCCATGCGTTTCAAGATGGAGTCCGTGACAGAGTTGGCCGCCTTCACTGCCGCGACGCGCTCCTATGTGGCGCCGCTTCCAATACCCAAGGAACTCGGTGTGGTTGATCTGCCGTCTTATGCCGGTAAGCAGGACACCTTCCATGCACTGGCCGGCGCCGCGATTGTGGCAGCTGCGGCCGGTGCTGCCATTCTCATGCATGGATACGATGGCGTTCCAGGTCGTCCGGGAAATGCCGCTCTGCTGAAGGCCTTGGGAATACCCACTGATCTTGAGTCCAAATCCGTGGCCGCACTTGTATCGCAACAGGGGTTCGCCTACCTCGACATTGCGCTCTATCATCCTCCGCTCTACCGGTTTCTGGAAATGAGGCAGGAACTGGGGGTACGGAACGTGTTCCATCCTGTCGCGCGGCTCTTGAATCCTGCACGCGCCGCCTCACAGGTTATCGGCCTTACTCATCCACCTCATTTCGAAAAGACGGCCGAGGCCGTTCGGATGTTGGGCATGCCGAGAGCTCTTGTGATACGCGGCGTCGAGGGCGATCCCGAGCTGTCGATCGCCATGGCGACCAAGGTGTTGGAATTGCGCGACGAACGGATCGCACCATTGACTTTAGCGCCCAAGGACGCCGGACTGCCATTGGCAACGTCCAGAGACATGGCTGGCTTTCCCAACGAACATCGAGAAAAGGAGGCGGATCTGCTCAGACGGATTCTTCATAACCGGATTTCCGGCGGCCAGCGGGACTGGGTCCTGCTCAACGCCGGCCTGTTGCTCTATGCGGCAGGGAAAGGGGCATCGTTAGGAGAAGGTGTATCGTTGGCGCGGCGGACGCTTGAGGATGGAACTGCCGCGAGAAAACTGGATAGCCTGAGTCACGCAACCATGGCTGTTGCTCAACAGACTTAGAGGTAAGAGGTTCATCAGTGAAACATCTGCGCCAATTGGAAGACCAGAGCGTGTACATTTTGAGGGAAGCCTACAAACATTTCGACAATCTGGCCATGCTGTGGTCGATGGGGAAAGATTCGACGGTGCTGCTATGGCTGGCTCGAAAGGCGTTTTTCGGGCATGTACCATTCCCGCTGCTGCATGTAGACACCAGTTTCAAAATTCCCGCTATGATCGAATACCGGGACAGGCTCGCAAGGGAATGGCATCTGAATCTCGTCGTCGGCCAAAACAAAGACGCTCTGGCCGCCGGTATGAACCATACATTGGGCCGCGTCACCTGTTGCACGGCGTTGAAAACCAACGGGCTCAAACAATTGCTGGAACAGAAGGGCTACACCGGAGTCATTTTGGGGGTTCGGGCGGATGAGGAAGGCACGAGGGCGAAAGAACGTTATTTTTCCCCCCGCGATAAGCACGGCGATTGGGATTTTCGCGACCAACCTCCGGAACTCTGGGATCAATTCAAGACCACGTTCCCTCCCGGGACACACATCAGGATCCATCCGTTGCTGGACTGGACGGAAATTAATATCTGGGAATACATCAAGCTCGAGAATATTCCCTTCATCGACCTCTACCTGAACAAGGGAGATGGGACTCGTTACCGCAGTCTGGGCTGTGCTCCCTGCACCATGCCCATCAAATCCACGGCGAAAACCGTCGATGAGATTATCGAAGAGCTGCGTCATACGACTGTGGCCGAGCGCTCAGGGCGTGCGCAGGACGAAGGTCGTGGGATGGAGTTGTTACGAAAAGATGGATACATGTAGCGCCAAAGTGTTCTGCCGCTGCTGGTTATCGGTTGGGATTGGCTGATCAGGTTCGAGGAGCATTATGAGTACGGCGAAATCGTCCGAGAATCTCAATATCGTTATCGTGGGGCACGTTGACCACGGCAAGTCGACGCTGCTCGGACGGCTCTACGCCGATACCGGCTCTCTGCCGGACGGAAAATTGGAAAAGGTACAAGCCATCTGCCGGCAGCAAGGAAAGGAATTCGAATATGCCTTTTTGTTCGATGCCTTTCTGGAAGAGCAGGAGCAAGGCATCACGATTGACACCGCGCGGACGTTCTTCATGTGGAGAGGACGGCAATACATCATTATCGATGCACCAGGGCACAAAGAATTTCTCAAAAATATGATCTCCGGCGCGGCAAGGGCGGAGGCTGCGCTGCTGCTGATCGACGCGTTGGAGGGAGTAAAAGAGCAATCCAAAAAGCATGGCTATCTCTTGTCTCTCTTGGGCGTCCGGCAATTTGCAGTCGTGGTCAACAAGATGGATCTCGTTGGATACCGGCAGGATGTCTTCGAGGGCATCGAGAAGGAGTATCGCGAATTTCTGGCTCAGTTCGGTGCGGTGCCGGAGCGTATTATCCCCGTGAGTGCAAAATTGGGTGACAACATCGCCAACCGGAGCGGCACCATGCCCTGGTATCAGGGGCCAACGGTATTAGACACGCTTAGCCTCTTCAAGAAGGAGACGGCGCGATCGGAGCAGCCGTTGCGGTTTCCGGTGCAGGACGTCTACAAATTCGATGCCCGGCGGATCATCGCCGGCCGCATTACAGCCGGACGGCTCAAGATCGGCGACCATCTCGTATTTTCACCGTCAAATAAACGAGCCAACATCCGCTCGATCGAAGCGTTTAATGTCGAACCGGTTCTCACCGGAGCCGAGGCGGGACAGTCTGTTGGCATCACTCTTGACGAACAGATATTTGTCGAGCGAGGAGAAGTTGCCACGCATCAGGAGCAGTTGCCGCTGGTATCGACGGCATTTAAGGCCAACCTCTTTTGGCTGGGGAAGCAGCCGCTGGAACAAGGTCGCAGGTATCTCCTGCGAGTGGCCACGAGGGAAGTCGAGTGCGAGGTGGCGGCCATCCACCGGATCATCGACACCATGGACTTGAATCAGCAGTCAGGCAGCAACAAGGTAGCTCGTAACCAAGTCGGAGAATTGACCTTGCGAACCAAGGCTCCGGTCGCATTCGACTTGTCTGCCTCATTCGAAGCGACAGGTCGTTTTGTTCTGGTTGACGATTATGATATTGCCGGCGGCGGGATCGTGACGGAGATGATCAGAGACGATCAGGAATTTCTCCGGGAAGAGGCGCGCCGGCGAGACTTCGC
>DASTQY010000236.1:0-11171 GCA_035761525.1 Nitrospira sp.
TAATCACTTCCGCTCGAACGGAATATAGGATTCGGCGATAATTTGTCGCCCAGCAGGCGATAAGGCGAATTGCCCAAAGGCTTCGACCAACGGATTCGGATCCTTCTTTGACAGCAGCAAGACGGGACGACGAAGCGGATAACGTCCGTCTTTGACAGTGGGTATTTCCGGTTCCACTCGGTCAACGGGCAGTAACCGGACGGCGACGCCGCTGGTGACCACAGATAAGCCCTGGGTCAGGGAAATATATGCCACGGCAGACATGGGAGGAAGTGTGCCGACAACGGTCTTGATTACTTTGTCGTCTTTCGCGATGATTTTGGCGTTGTCCGGAATTTTTCCATCAATGCCCAGTTGGCGCTCGAACGCGTCGCGGATGTTCTGATTTTTCGGGCGATCGATCAACAGAATCTTCGTTTCCGGGCCGCCCAGCTCCGACCATTCCTTGACTTTGCCTGAGAACATGTCGGCCACCTGCTGTTTCGTGACTTCTTTCGTGAAGTTCGAGAGGTGGACGAGAATGCCGATGCCGTCCCAGGCAATTTGTGTCGCAGCAAGGCCTGAGTCTTCGGATCCGGTCACCGCGATATGGGCATCACCCGCCTTGACCATCTCAACCGGCTTGGAATGATCATCCCAGATCACATCGACATACGCCCGGGGGTTCGCTTTCTCAAAGGCGCGGGAGAGTGATTCGATGGTGGTGAGCTCCGGTCCATTTCCAACGATCACGAGATTGCCCGACACCTCCGCCTGAACAAAGGCAGGGAATGCGGTCGCGAGTACGAACCCTGCGGCCATGAGCGGCGACACATAAGCAGAAAGAGCTTGGAATTTGCGGTTGGGAATCCGGAAGGGGAGCGAAAGAGTCGACGAGTCCATGCGGCAAAATCAGCTTCCGGTCTTTTCCGGAGGAGTCTCGGGCTGCGATTCGGAACCAGAGAAGACGTCCTGGATTGGTGGAGGCGCGCTTCGCGCCCCGAACAACGGTGGCAGTTTCGAAAAACTGGATGCCCGCTTGTTGTGCATCTCGTACGCCTTCATTTCCTTGAAGCCGGGCTTGTGATCGCCCTTGACGGTCGAGACGAAAGAGGAAAGCAGACGTGTCGCCTCTTGGGCCTGGCAGAAGGGACAGACCGTATCTTCCACTCGAGCATGGACGGATTGGGTGACATCGAAGTGTTTTTCACAGCGTCCGCATCGGTACTCGTAGAGTGGCATATCGTTTCCCCGCCAGATTTGACAATCACCGGGCGGATGCGCCCTTGACCATCCGTTAAAGTTTGCCTTATTGTAACACACCTGCCTGGTTCCAAAACTAGCAGGGATTTAACAGGGTTGGAACGTTAACCGGCGGAATATCATCTAGAGTGGCCTCGTGCAGGGAGTTTAGAAAGCTCGCACAGATACGTGCGCCGGTTCGGAGGAGGCACGTGGTACGTACGTGGGGCCTGTTGACACGGTAAAAAAGGCGGGCGGACTGTTTCAACTTTCCTGAAGGGACCGAGTCATGATGAGGGAGGATGTGCGATGGCAGTGCTGATTCGACGATACAAAGGTCACAACGGCATGATGCAGGAAGAGCGGATCGATGACGATGATCGAATCGAGCGCTATTTTCGGCTCTTCGAGAAAGAGGACGTCAAAAAACTGGAAACCGGTGTCAAAGTGTTTATCGAAAAGGACGAATGGCAGCTGCTTCCCTAATGGACGGGCGGTCCCACACCATCCGCTATTGACAACACTTGCATGATTTATTGGATACACGTCGCGCACTCCATCGATCGGGTGACGTTGCACAAAGATCGATGCTCTGAAGTGCCATCTTCGCAGACCTCAACTGACTATTGGGGGGGAGGCTGGTACGATTATCCGGACAAGGAGCGCGCGCTCGCGGCGATGGAACAAGCTGGACCGACGGACCTACGCCGCTGCCCGCTCTGCAAACCTTAGCGGGATGTTGAAAACGGCATCATTCTCACCCGCCGGAACGCGTCTTGACCCGGACTTTGTCCTCGCGTCGCTTAGAGCCTCAACATACCGATTTCACTGGAGGCCAAGTGCTTCTCCGCTCGACTTTGATCGAAGCGAGCGGCTCAAGGGAAGCTTGGTATGTACCTTATCGGCTCTGTGCTTGCTGCGGCCTCGGTTGCGGAGGGAGGCGTCCCGGCGCGTCGGGGTCGGGCGGGTGAGACCAGCGGCCTGTTTGAACATCCCTGAAGAGCCCTCATACAACTCACACTTCTCCGGATTCCATGCCTCGACTCGCACTGCTGCTCACCACCTTTATTTGGGGGGCAACGTTTCCTGCGACCAAGGCGGCTCTGGAGCAGATGCCGCCATTGACCTTTCTGTGCCTGCGTTTCCTGCTTGGCACGCTGCTCGTCTTGGCCTGGTTTGCGCTGATGCGTCATCGCCTTCGCCGGGAAGGCGGTGTGTTATCTGCAAGCGCGATCGCCACAATCTTCCTGTTTTTCGGGTACGTGCTTCAGACGGTCGGCTTGTATTACACCACCGCCTCGAACAGCGCATTTTTGACTGCGTTGTATGTCATTATTGTGCCTCTCATGTTGCGCCGCTTCGATCGCCGTGTGATCGCGGGCACGACGATTGCCACGGTGGGATTGTGGCTGCTGGTGAAGCCGAGTGCTGTTGTGAACGTGGGCGACGTCATGACAGTCGGATGTGCCGTCGCCTTTGCCGGGCATATCGTCTGTCTGGAACGGTATACCCGTCTCTTTGATGCGCCGTCGTTACTCTTGTGGCAGGTCAGCGCGATGACGCTGCTGTTTTTGCCGATGATGGCGTGGGAGCAGCCCCCGGCCCATGCCTTTACGCCCTCAACGGTGCTCATGATCGGTCTTGCAGTCACGGGCATTTTTGCCACAGGGGCGTTTGCCGTGCAAATGTGGGCGCAGCGACTGATTCCGGCCCAGCAAGTCGCGTTGATTTTTGCGTCCGAGCCTGCGTATGCGGCCTGGCTCTCATGGTATTTTCTCGGGGAAACACTCGATCTTCAGGGATGGATTGGAAGCGGATTGATTTTGATCGCGGTGCTGATCGGCGCCTTTGCATCAAGCCCGCAAGAGGCCGCCGCAGTCGTTGAACCGGCGTAGCGGGAGAGTGTCGATGGCTCAGAAGTTCGGCAATGGGCGGTGGGTGCAGGAAGGGTTTCTGGATAATCGGATTCAAGGGACCGTCGTGGGCCGTATCGTGTTCGCTGCCATTGGTCCGGTCGATCTGTATCTGCGAGGGGATTTCAAGCTCGATATTGCCGGCCAGGTCATCCAGTTTCGGAACACCCATTTCGAGGATGATGAGTTAGCGGGTCACGTGATCGGCGATATCGAGAATCCACAGATCGGAACCGTCAACCTCATTTCATTCGATCCCCACCCGAATATGGTCCCGCATCCTTACGTGGAATGGTTTTCCACGCGATCCGATCATTATCGATTTGAACTGGATCCGGAAGACGCCTGGCTTGTGCCGACCAGTGACTGGGAAATCATTGATCAGCAAAGCCGGCAGATTCGAGCGGCATTGGCCGCACAGACTATCGAGCGGCCAAAGCGGGAAGAATCGGACTGGATGATGTAAGCGTCGGACCGTCTAACTCTCTACTGCGGTGAGCGGAACCCCGATCGTGTCCTCTTTTCGTTTCTGCTCTCGAACGTAGACAGGCACACCTCGAACATCCCACACTAGCCCTAACCACTCCATGAGCTTCAGGCAGTAGTAGGTCATGTCGATTTCCCACCAGTAGAATCCCTGCCGCGTCGAAGCAGGATAGAAATGGTGATTGTTGTGCCACCCTTCGCCCATCGTGATCAGTGCCAGGAGAAAATTGTTGCGGCTGTCGTCGCCTGTCTCATAGCGCTGCGACCCGTACACATGAGAGAGGGAGTTAATCGTGCAGGTGCCGTGTATGAGGGCAACGGTCGAAATGAAGAACCCCCAAATGAGCATTTGCGGCCCATTCGTTCCGAGATGGGGGGCATATATCTCCAACACTTTTCCGAAACCGAACATCGCAAAACCGGCGATCGTGGGCACGAGGATGTCAAATCGGTCCAGAAAACGCAGTTCTGGATACTTGGCAAAGTCGGCAATGCCTTTTAACCGCGGGGCAAAGTGCGTCTGCGAGGTAAACCATCCGATATGAGACCACAGAAAGCCTCCCTGACGAGGCGAGTGCACATCATCGGCAGAATCTGAGGCGATATGATGATGGCGATGATGACCGGCCCACCAGAGGGGCCCGCGCTGCGCGCAGGTTCCGCCGAGCACGGCGAATGCAAACTGCACGGCACGGGACGTCTTGAACGTGCGGTGTGAGAAATACCGGTGATACCAACCCGTGATCGCAAACATTCTCACGAAATAAAACACGACCGCGACCGCCACTGCCGTCCAGCTGGTTCCTACCCAGATGACGCCCAGGCACATGGCATGTACGGCGATAATGGGAATGCACCGCAGCCAGTCCATTTTGGGGACGCCGTCCGTTTTCATGTGCTCGAGGCCGGCCCAGGAATCGAACCATCGCAAAATCGTAAACCAAAGGTCTTGCGCCTTGGTCGGTTGAAGAGTTCGCACATCGGACATTCGGATTACCTCCAATTAATCCCGGCGCATTCCGCCGGACACACACAGCGTTCTGAATCTCAGTAAGGCCTCGGCACTTGATGGTGTTTCACGAGGCGGGCTGCACAATCCAAGGCGCTATAGACGCTCCATCACCAGCCCTGGACGACGGGATTGCATTATACATCAAATTTCTCCAAATAGTAGGCTTGGTCGGATTCTTTAATTGTACCGGATAGTTCCGCTCTGTCTACTCAAGCGTAAAATCACGAAATTGGTGGGCGGGAAGTGGCGAAAATTGACCAGCTATTGCTCTTCAGTCTGAGGTCTGTGCGAGGGAACACCGACCTTTTGAACGCGAACTCGATCAGGCATCAATAGAGACTTTAATCCCATCCTGGTAGAATGCCGCGCGTATGAATGACCGCTTTCTGAAAGCCTGCAGGCGGGAGCCGGTCGATTGCACGCCCGTTTGGTTCATGCGGCAGGCCGGTCGGTACATGGCCGAGTACCGCTCGCTTCGCGTGAAGCACTCCATGCTCTCTCTTTGCAAAACCCCGGAGTTGGCGGCACAAGTTACGCTTCAACCGATTGACCGCTTTCCCCTGGACGCCGCAATTATCTTTGCCGACATTCTCCTACCCTTAGAGGCGATGGGATTAAACCTGGAATTTGCCGAGGGCGAGGGACCGGTCATCCATAATCCGGTTCGGACGCGCGCCGATGTTGACCGCCTGAAAGCGATTGACGGAACAGAATTAGAGTATGTGGCTGAGGCCGTGAGACAGGCGCGGAAGGCATTGAACGGCCGGGTGCCGCTCATCGGATTTGCCGGGGCGCCGTTCACGCTTGCCAGCTATGCGATCGAAGGCGGCGGGTCCCGCAACTACGTCCTGACGAAAAGCCTAATGTATCGTGAACCGGACGTCTGGCATCAGCTGATGGACAAGCTGGCCAGGGTCGTCACCGGCTATCTGAGGCGGCAGATCAGGGCGGGAGCTCAAGCCATTCAACTGTTCGATAGCTGGGTCGGTTGTCTCTCGGCCGGTGATTATGCCGAGTATGTCAAACCGCACGTGCAGTTGATTTTTGCCGGATTGGAGCGCGAAGGCGTACCCATGATCCATTTCGGCACCGGCACGACGGCGATTTTGCGGCAGATGCGTGAAGCGGGCGGAGATGTCATCGGCGTGGATTGGCGCATTCACATTGATGAGGCCTGGGCCGTGATCGGACACGATCGCGCCGTCCAGGGGAACCTCGATCCGGTCGCGCTCTACGCACCTCTCCATGAAATAGAACGTCGCGTCGAGGACATCTTGCGGCGCGCGGGGGGCCGCAACGGACATGTGTTCAATCTCGGGCACGGTATCCTGCCGACCACACCCGTCGAACATGTTGAGGCCGCCATCAACATCATCCACAAACTGAGCATGAGATAGCAGCGCGGCCGCTAGCTGGCCCGTACATGAGTCCCGCCGCCTGCTACTGAGCTGACACGAGAGGATTGATCGCCCAAATGCCGAAGCCACTCGCAGTGCTGTTGATGGCTATGGGAGGCCCCGACTGTCTGGAGAACGTCGAGCCATTCCTCCTCGACGTGCGCGGCGGTCGTCCCACTTCGCCGGAGCTCGTGGCTGAGATACGGGAGCGCTACCGGGCGACCGGTGGAAAGTCTCCCGCAGTCGGCATCACGACGAAGGTGGCGACGAAGCTCGAACGGCGGTTGAACGAGTCCGGCCGTGCCCAATATCGGGTCTACGTTGGCCTGCGGCATTGGCACCCGTTCATCAAAGAGACCTACGCCCGGTTGATGAAGGACGAACCCGACCATGTCATCGGATTGCCTATGGCCCCGCAGCAGTCGTCGTTAAGCACGGGTGCCTACCGCAAGAAGGTGGAAGAGGCCCAGGCCGGCTTGAGCGATCATCGCTCGGTGAGTTTTGTCGGAAGCTGGAACCGGCACCCCCGGTTGATCGCCGCCATCGCCGAGAACGTCCAAGAGGGGCTCCGCAAGTTTTCTTCCCCGGTACGGGCGGACGTGACAGTCCTCTTCACTGCCCATAGCCTGCCGGAACGGATAGTGACCATGAACGATCCGTATCCGGATGAGGTGAAGGGCACGGTCGCAGCGGTGACCGCTCTATTGGGCAAACAGGCCACTGCGTTTGCCTACCAAAGCCAGGGACGGTCAGGCGAGTCCTGGCTTGGGCCCACGGTCGAGGCGACTGTTGAAGAGTTGGCTCGGGCGGGACGACGGCATGTGCTCGTCGCCCCGATCGGTTTCCTGTGCGATCATGTCGAGACGCTATACGATATCGATATAGAATTGAAGCAATCGGCGGCGCGAAGCGACGTTCAGCTTGAGCGCATCGCCATGTTGAACGATGGTCCAGCCTTGATCGAAACCCTCGCGGATGTCGTCGCCGCCCATGAAAGTTCGTTAGCCATTCCCTCGTGAAGAATCCCTCGACAGTCGCGATTGTCGGTGGAGGCATTTCAGGCCTGGCGACGGCCCATGCGCTCATGGAGCGGGCCGAGGCGAAGGGAGTGGCGCTTCGTTGTACAGTGCTGGAAAGCGGTGCGGCCTGGGGCGGGAAGATCGTCACCCACACCATCGGCGATCTCGTCACCGAAGCCGGCCCCGATTCTTTTCTGTCCAGCAAACCCGCCGGTTTGCAGCTCGTCGAAAAGCTCGGCTTGAACGATCAGCTCATCAATACGAACGAAACCGGCAAGAAGGCGTTTGTCTATCTCGGTGGCCGACTCCGAGAATTGCCCGAAGGCCTCATCGCCATCGCGCCGGGACAAATCCGGCCGTTCCTGAAAAGCGGCTTGTTGTCCTTCGGAGGCTTCGCCCGAATGGGAATGGACTTGGTCTTGCCCGCCAAGCGGTCCTCGGTTGATGAATCGCTCGCCTCGTTTGTCCGCCGGCGGTTCGGACAGCAGGCGTTCGACCGCATGATGGAACCGTTGATGGCAGGCATCTACGCCGGCGACGCCGAAGAATTGAGTGTCCGCGCGACGTTTCCGCGCTTTGTCGAGCTGGAGCAGGAACATGGAAGTGTCCTGCGGGGCATGATGAGCGTGCGTGCGAGGCAGAATGGCGCCGGGCGGACTGAGGCTAAGCGGACGATGTTCGTCACTCTGAAGCGTGGTCTCCAAGAGTTGGTGACGGCGTTGGTCCGCCGGTTGACCGATCAGGGTGTCCTGCTGAGAAGCGGCATGACCGTGGAGTCCTTGCGAGTACGCTCGAATCAAGTCGGGCGGTGGACCTACGACATGGTGCTCCAAGATAGGTCGTCTCTTTCGGCGGATAGTCTCGTGCTGGCGACCCCGGCCTACGTAGCTGCGGATCTGTTACGGCCGCTGACGCCGATCGCGGGGGGCCTCCTTGAGACGATCTCCTATGCGTCGACCGCGACCATCGCACTTGCGTATCCGGCCTCCGTCATTGGCGGAGCCGTACAAGGGTTTGGGTTTGTTGTTCCGCGCATTGAGAAGCGGGACCTCATCGCCGCCACCTGGACGTCCCTCAAGTGGCCGCATCGTGCGCCACCCAACCAGCTCATGGTCCGTTGCTACGTGGGCGGGGCGGGACGGGAATCCATTCTCGCGCTGGATGATCCGGCGCTCGTCGGGCGCGTTAAAACGGAACTGAGAGAGATCTGCGGTATCGTGGCCGAACCGACTTACACGGAAGTGAATCGTTGGATGCACGCGATGCCTCAATACCGGCTCGGACACCTGGAACGTCTCGCGCAAGCTGAGGTTGCATTGAGCCGGTACGGCGGGGTATTTCTCACGGGCTCGGCTTATCGCGGCGTCGGGATTCCTGATTGTATCCGCGATGGCGCGGTCGCGGCAGACAAGGTCATGCGATACCTCTCGGGAGAACGTCTATAAAGGATAGGTACGATGCCGGCGACGAATGCGTTGAAGATTCTCGGAGTGGCTGGTCCTTTTCGTGAACCGCGCGAACCGGCATTTTCCTACGACTATTCCATCCAGCGGCCCCAATGGCCGATGCCCCATGCCGTGCGCGTGAAGGTGGCCATTGCGGAAGAGCTGGACGTGTTGAGAGGCAAAATACTCGGCCCCGTCAGCGGCTCTCCTGGGCAACAGCTGCTCGTGTCGCAGCTCCTCACACGAAGGATTGCCGACGAAAAGTTACGGATCGCTGATCAGGACGGCCTGCTGTCGGGGCGTGCCGATGTCGTCGTCGCCCCCTTTGCTGGTCCGCTCGCGCATTTATTTCCCCGACTTGAATCCTGGCTCGACCAGCACGGCGAGGCCGTGCGTATCGAAATCAAGGAGCGGGTCAAAATTTAGAACGCTGCTGGAAGAGTCTGGATGGGTAGTGCCCAGCTCTCGAACACTCCAGAGGAACCGTCTAGAAGATTTTCCTAAAATGCTTGGAATGAACCCCCGACTCGTCTGCAAACCCGATCGAGCCGGCATCCGGTGCGCCGGTATCGTTGAGATCGATGCGGTAGTGCCCGCGGATTTCTTCCATGGCCACTTCGAAGGGAACGCGATCGGGATAAAGACCCCCGGGCGCGTGGGCGCCCCGAGAAAGTGTCCGAATGACGTCTGCCTCGGCGTAGATCGGATCCGAAAGCACATAGACTTCCGCCACGGCATGGTCACCCAGCTTGTGGCCGGGAGTCGTTGCGGGAATCAGATCCGTGAGTGTCCCGGCCAGGCGTTCTTTCTTCAGCCGTTTCAGTAGCCCCACTACCTGACTTTCTGTTGCCTGCGGCGGCACGACCAGGCTCACGGCATTCATCTCGGGAACAGTCGCCTGGACCTTGAAGATCACTGGAGCGGCCTCAGGATCCTCAACGCCGGGGCCGGCGGGGCCTTCCGTCCCGGTGGCCTGCTTGTTCCGCGAACTCGGGACGATAAGGGCGACAAACAGCCAGAGCCCCAGCAGGACGCCGAAGACGACGACCAGGGGATGCAGGCCCGCACGCTTGCCTTCCTGATAAGGACCTTCCTCTTGTGGCATTACCGCCTCGCGTCGCGTTGCGACTCCTGCTGTTTCGCTTCTTCCCACCACCGGTTCATCTCGTCGAATGACAGGTCAGCGACACCGCGGCCTGCTTGGTCCGCTTGTCGTTCGATATAGTGAAATCGTTCCGCAAAACGATTGACCGCCTGGCGCAACGCATCTTCCGGATTCACTTTGACGAAGCGGGAAAGATTGACGAGCGAAAACAGGACATCTCCGAACTCTGCAGTGATCTCCCGTTGTCTGGCGCCCGTGTCTCCTTCCTCTGGCGGTGGCCTCAAAGCCGCGCGGAGTTCGCGAACCTCCTCCTCGATCTTGGTCAACACCTGATCGAACCCCGCTTGGTCGTGACTCCAATCGAACCCCACCCGTGATGCCCGTGCTTGTACTTGATATGCCCGCAAGAGCGCCGGAAGGGTCTGCGGCACTCCGTCGATCGCGGATGCCGGGCGGCCCTCTGCCTGACGCTCCGCGCGTTTGATTTCCTCCCATTTGGCGAGGACCTGTTCGGCATTCGTTGGGGTGGGATCGTCGGCCCCGTTAGGGAAAACATGGGGGTGCCGCCTCACAAGCTTGTCGGCCAGTCGGTTCAGCACATCGTCGATGGTAAAAGTGCCGGACTCCGCCGCAATTTGACTATGAAAAAGGACCTGAAGCAGGACGTCGCCCAGTTCTTCAGCAAGCTTTTTGTGATCGCCTCGATCGATGGTTTCAAGGGCTTCGTAGGTTTCTTCGAGCAGGTAAGGCTTCAACGACTCATGCGTCTGTTTCCGGTCCCATGGGCAGCCGTTTGGCGCACGCAACGCCGCCATCAGATCCATTAATTTCTGAAATCGCTGGGACAACAGCCCGGCTCCTTGTCGTTGCCGAAGGCGCTATTATACCCCGTTCCTCATGGGCTTCAACGAGTTGCGTGCCTGCAGGGCCTATGGTAGGCTCGAAAATCCTTCATGGAGGCAGCCGTGGCAGGCGAAAAAGAGGAAGGGTTCGTCATTCGGGATCGTCGAGGCAGCGGCGCTGGGTCCGAGCAACCGGCTCCGCCCTCCGCGGCAGCGCAAGAGGCCCGTTCTTCGCCGACACCAGGCACCGAAACCGGCAGCGGAGTGCCCGTGACCTTCGCTTCCTTCGTGATCTCGCTCGGAAGCTCGTCCCTCATGCTCATGGGAGAGCAATTGGATCCGCAGCAGCCCGCCATGCCGGTCAATTTGCCTCAGGCGAAAGAGATCATTGATCTGCTCTCGGTCTTGGATGCCAAGACGAAGGGTAATCTCTCGACCGAAGAACAAACGGTCTTGCGCGATATGCTCTACGCCCTACGCATGAAATATGTCAGTCTGACTTCGAAGTAAACCTGCTTGTCCTGCACTCCTGCTCCTCACCGGAGCCTAGCAGCCTTTTGAGCCTGGCCTCTATTTCCGCTATAGTGGGTGCTCTTACCCGTCATACGATCGAGCCACGGAGGGGGCTCCCGGGGTGACTGAACAGCGGAAAAGCATTGTGACTCCCGTCTGGACCGGTCCCGAGCGCCGGGCGGCGCCGGACGGGCCGCGCGGCGGATCAACTTCTGAGG
>DASTQY010000237.1:0-6690 GCA_035761525.1 Nitrospira sp.
GTACTTTCACCGGACGACGAGAGCCATCGACATCCATCTTCGCGACATTTTCGGGGACACTATGAAGCTGCTGTTTCCCCACGATCCGCGCAAGAAGATGGATGCGTATCTGACGCTGACTGATTCCTCCTTGCTCGAAACGGTACGCGGGTGGAAAACATCCCGTCACAACGGCGAACGGCGTCTCGGCGAGGAATGGGCACGCATTTTAGGACGTGACGTGAAGTGGAAAATGGCGTACAGCACGGTGTTGAAGGAAAAGGGGCAAGAACGGGGAATGGACTTCCCGAGCCATTCGCACTTCGAAAAGCAGATTCGAAAGGAACTGCCCAGGCACCTCCAGCAGGTCGAGTTCCGCGTAGACATGGCGCCGCTCGATCCACGCCCGGACCCCAAGGACCAGCGGGGCACTCCTCTGTACGTATACGACCCCGGAACCCGTACCGTTTCCACCGAGCCACTCGAAGAATTCCTCGATTTGTTGCCGACCAGGCTGATCCAATTCCGCATCTATTCGCTGGATCACCGGCATGACGCAGTGCTTTCCCGCGCCGCTGGGACAGTGCTCAACAAAACACCATCGAGCATCGAATCACAGTATTAAACGAGCGTGGCAATTCGTCAGCGGGATCGTCTAGAACAGGCCCCCCTGAAGGCTTGTGTTTCCACAGAGCGTCGTCACCGACACGCTACTCCTTGACTGGAAGCGCTTCGGGGGAGATTTCGGAGGAAGACGGCGGACTGGCGCCGGGCAGAGATCGGCTCGGAAACGGAAGCTGGAGCAGTGCGTAGGGGTTCACCCGGGCACCGTTGAGTTTCACGCCCCAGTGCAAATGCGGGCCTGTGGCGCGGCCGGTGGCCCCCACCTTGCCGATGATCTGCCCCGCCTGTATGAGATCTCCCTCTTTTACGAGAACTTCGGAGAGATGGAAATACATACTGTAAAACCCCAACCCATGGTCGATGAAGACACCCCGGCCTGAAAATACGTGATCCACGACCAGGCGCACCACGCCATCGTTGGTCGCCGCCACGTCAGCTCCCAGCGGGGCGCCGATATCCTCTCCATTGTGGGGGTTTCGAGGCTGGCCGTTCATGATCCGGACACTGCCAAAAATACCCGTGCGCTTCCCATTCACCGGCTCCACGAAACCGCTTTGCCAGAGGCGCAATGCCGAATTGTCCGCAAGAGCCCGGCGAACCTGCTCCTGCTCAGACTTCCAGCGTGTCAGGGTCTTCTCGTCCAGATCCACCTTGTCCTTCGGTAATTTCAGGTGTTCAACCGCGAATTTTTCCTTGGTCACCAGCACATGGTAGCTGAGGCGTTGTACTTTCTCGCCATACTTCACGGTGACAGCGAGCTCGTAGGTGCCGGGGGCATCCTGCATATCGATGCCGACGAGCCCGAGATAGCCGGACGGCTCGCCCGTTCTCATTTCGCGGAAAAAAGGAATTGTCCGGTCGAGAAAGATGCCTTTGACGTCAGTCGGCTCTTCCCGGACCGCAACCTTCACCAGCACCACCTGACCTTGGCGCCCGCTGTATTGCCCGTCAATGCCCTTGGGCAAGGGCGGCGCATTCGGAAACAGTTCGACCGGAAACACACTAGTCAGCAACACAATGGTGGTGATGAGCATCCGGTCCAGCCGAGAACCCCGTTGACTGACCTGTTTCAACGCGGGAAGGATCATCTTTCCCTCGAAGCTACGACTCGGATGGACTACACGCTACACGGTTTGCAACAAGCCCGGTTGACGGCTTTTCAACAGCTCTCTCACCGGTAAAACCGCAGACCGGACACCTGTGACACCAACTCATCGACCCGTCGATTGACCGCACTGAACGGATCCATGCAGAGAATCGTTTCCTCCCAGTAGCCGTTTAGCTTCAAATAGGTCCAATCCACTGTGTAGGACCGATTCTTCGCCCGGGCACATCTAATGAAGTCCCCACGCACTTTTGCCCGCGTTGTTTGCGGCGGTGTCGACATGGCCCGCTGCACGGCGTCTTCTTCGACCACCCGCTCGACCAATCCACGCGACTCCATGAGGTAGTACAACCCCCTCGTACGTTTGACGTCATGGAACTGCAAATCAAGGAGAAAGACCCGGGGATCGTCCCAGCTGCAGCCTTTCTTATCGACATATGACTGGATCAGGTGCCGTTTCGTGATCCAATCTATTTCACGCACGAGCTGCATGGGATCCTCTTCGAGCTTGTCAAGAATGGTCGCCCACCGCTTCCAGACATCGTCCAAAATCGGGTCATGGTCTTGCTGCGTCAGGTAGTCATGCGCCCGCTCCAGATACACGCGTTGGATCTCGACCGCCGTCATCTGACGGCCGTCGTCAAGCTTGACTTTGCGTTTCACCGTTGGGTCGCGGGAGATTTCGCGGATCGCCTTGACGGGATCTTCCAGCTCCATGCCGTGCACGGAAAAACCTTCCTCGATCATCGAGAGCACGAGCGTTGCGGTCCCCACCTTGAGGTAGGTAACCAGTTCCGACATGTTGGAATCTCCGACGATGATATGCAGCCGCCGATAGCGTTCCGCATCCGCGTGCGGTTCATCGCGCGTGTTGATGATGCTGCGCGAGGACGTGGTCGAGGACGAGGTTTTTTCGTGTATATGTTGCGCGCGCTGAGAAATGAAAAACTGAGGTTTGCCGGAAACCTTCAGCACTTTCCCTGCGCCGCTGTAGATCTGCCGGGTCACAAAAAATGGGATAAGCTGCTCGGTCACTTTCCAGAAATCCACATCTCGACGCATGAGAAAATTTTCATGGCACCCGTAGGTGTTTCCGAGTGAATCCGTGTTGTTTTTGAAAATGTAGATCTCTCCGGAAAGCCCTTCTTCACGCAGCCGTTCTTCTGCCGCCGGTAAACAGGCCTCCAGCAGGCGCTCACCGGCCTTATCGTGGACGACGAGATCGAGAATGTTGTCGCATTCAGGGGTGGAATACTCCGGATGGCAGCCGGTGTCCTGGTAGAAACGCGCCCCGTTCACCAGGAACGCATTGGAGGGCCAACTGTTGGGAATCAGACCCTCAAAGATATAGCCAAGGACTTTCTCCATGGGCAGATAGATCCGGCCGTTCGGCGAGAAAATGAGGCCATACTCATTCTCGAGACCGAAGATCCGTTGCTTCATTGGACCGGAAGATGGCATAAGCGGCTCGAGACAGAATACACGGCCTCCCGCTCATCTTCAACAGAGCGGAAGGATTCAGCATGCAGGATTGATTATGCCAGGAACTGCTTCGTTTCGGCGGGGGTGTACCGACGGAACTTTCGGTTTTCTCGCGTGCGGTCCAGCACGGCCACTTCCAACGTCTCGAGCGACAGTTTTTGATTCCCCGTCTGCTCAAGAGCCAGGATGGAGAGATTCAGCGCAGTTTTCAGATCAGGCGGCTGAGCTGGCACTTTTTCCTTGAGTGCCGCCTGCACAACCTCCGATTTTCCACCGATGACGGCAAACTGCTTCTCATCGATGATGCTGCCGTCGAAAGAAATCCGGTACATCTCGTTGGTATGCCCGTTGTGCCCGATCTGGACCACGAGAATCTCGACCTCCAGTGGCTTCATCTCCTGGCTAAAAATCGTCCCAAGACTTTGCGAGTAGCCATTGGCCAGCGAGCGGGCCGTGACGTCCTCACGGCTATACATGAAGCCCTTGAGGTCCGCATGCCTGATTCCGGCCTTGCGCAAATTTTCAAATTCGCTGTATTTGCCGGCACCGGCGAAGGCAATGCTGTCATAAATTTCAGAAATTTTGTGCAAACTCGCGCTCGGGTTCTCCGCCGCGAGCAAAATGCCGTCCACATATTCCATGGCAATGATCGAACGCCCCTTGGCGATGCCTTTCTTGGCATACTCCGCCTTGTCCTGCATCATCTGCTCGGGCGAGACGTAGTAGGGCATCGGCATGTCTATCGCTCCTTCGCGATGCGGGTCGCCAGCATCGCCTCGTATACACTTCGGATGTCGGATTCGGACACGTCGGTAATCCCCTGAGCGTTCACGATCTTTGCAGTGGGATAAATCCCTCTGATCAAATCGGGGCCACCCGTCCCGACGTCGTCATCCGCCGCATTATAGAGGGCAAGGAGTGCCAACTTGAGGGCCTCTTGTTCGGTCATGGCCTTCTTGAAGTGCTCGCGCATCGTGTTGCGGGCATCCTTTCCGCCGGACCCGATCGCGTGGTAGTCCGATTCTTCGTAGCGCCCGCCGGCCAGATCGTATTTGAAGATGCGTCCCTCGCCCCGCTTGAGGTCGTATCCGACATAAAGCGGCATCACCACCAGTCCTTGAAAGACCATCGGAAGGTTAGCCTTGACCATCTGCCCAAGCTTGTTGGCCTTCCCTTCACAAGACAGTTGCATGCCTTCCAGCTTCTCGTAATGCTCAAGCTCGGTTTGGAATAGTTTCGCCATCTCGATGCACGGCCCCGCGGCACCGGCGATCGCCATGGCTGAGTAGTCGTCGATCTTGAAGACTTTTTCGATCCGGCGTTCGGCGATCTGAAATCCTTCTGTTGCACGGCGATCCCCGGCGATGACAACGCCTTCTTGTGATTTGACCGCCAACACGGTCGTCGCCTGAGGTACGGTCACAGGGCTCACCGACCGCGGGAGCTCGTGGTGGACCGGGAGCGGCGGTTCGGTCGGCCGGCGTCCTCCGGGCGTCAGTTCAGGGTGCTGCCTGGTCAGGAAATCAAAAAAACTCGCGTCGTCGTGGTTGGGAAGAAAGGGAAGCTTCATTATGCTTTCAACTTGGAGAGCAATATCTCTGCCGTGTCCGATTGGTCGAGCAATTCGGCGGTCAGAGATTCTGTGCCCCGCAAGGGATCCATCAACGGCACCTTCTTGATCGTGGTATTTCCCACATCGAAGAGCACTGACGTCCAGCTGGCGCCATAGATGGATTTCGAAAACTTGCCGATACAACGGCCCCGGAAGTAGGCGCGGGTGCCCGAAGGCGGCGTGAATTCGGCGCGGATGACTTCGACGTCCTGCACCACCCGCTCGATCAGATGGCTCCGCTCCAGCGTATAGTAAAGTCCTCTGTCAGGCCGGATGTCATGATACTGCAGATCCATAAGGCGCACGCGTGGATCGTCCCACCCGCATCCCTTTCGGTCCATATACGACTCGATCATGTGCCGCTTGGCCGCCCAATCGAGTTCTCCGGCCAGCGAACGCGGATCTCGTTCCAGCTTGTCCAGCACGTCTTCCCACCGGACGAGAACATCCTTGGTGACCTGATCCAATTCATGGCAGGCGTAGAAATTCATGGCGGACTTGAGATACGCGCGCTGAATTTCCACGGCGGTCGTCGAACGCCCGTCCGTCAGTTTTAACGTCCCCTTCATCGTCAAATCGCGCGAGACGTTCTTGATCCCCATGACAGGATCGTCCAGTTCAATCTCAGGGACATCCACCCCGGCCTCGAGAAGATCCAGGACGATTCCCAGGGTCCCAACCTTGAGATACGTGGACAACTCCGCCATGTTCGCATCGCCAACGATGACGTGAAGCCGGCGGTACTTGCCATAGTCGGCATGTGGCTCATCCCGCGAGTTGACGATCGGCCGCTTGACCATCGTATTGAGGTCAACCAGGCATTCGAAGAAATCGGCCCGCTGAGAAATCTGAAATTCAGTGAAACTCGTTTGATTTTCTGCGCCGACTTTGCCGGCGCCTGCATAGATCAGTCGGGTGACGAAGAAGGGAGCCAGCGTCTTCACGATCCGTTCGAATGGCACCGACCGTGAGAGCATATAGTTTTCATGATAACCGTAACTGTTTCCCTTGCCGTCGGAATTGTTCTTGTACAGCACGAATTGGTCTCGACCTCTGAGTCGTGCCATGTTGTCGAGGCATTGACCGAGAATCCGCTCGCTAATACGCTCGTACGCCACCACTTCGCGAGGGTTTGTGCATTCGGGCGTGGAGTATTCCGGATGAGCGCCATCGACATACAGTCGGCCGCCGTTGGCAAGCACCTTGTTCAATTGCCGATTGTAATCTGGGTTCGGCCGTTCCCGCTCGCCCTCCACTTCAAACCCTCGCGCGTCGAGCAGCGGGTTCTCGTTCTCATAGTCCCACACCGCATGAGGAACTGAAATGCCGGGGTAATGTCCGATGACCGCGAGTGAATTTGATATCGGATCGACGGCAGAGGCATCCCGTGAGGCAATGCCGAATTCCGTTTCGGTTCCCAGTACGCGAGGCGTCGTCGGGGGTGTGGAGTCCCGCATGGGGGGTTAGAGATAATGGCCGGTGGTGATAGTTTCGATCTGACGGGACTCGGCCGGGCCGCCGCTGATCGTCCTGATGTGCACGATCTTCTCACCTTTCTTACCGGCTACTTTCGCCCAGTCATCCGGGTTAGTCGTATTGGGCAGATCTTCGTGCTCTTTGAACTCTTCGCGAATCGCCCGGATCAGGTCGTCCGACCGAAGGCCACGGCCTTCCTGGGCAAGAGCCCGCTTGACCGCATACTTCTTGGCGCGCGACACGATGCCTTCAATCAAGGCGCCGCTGGCAAAATCCTTGAAATATAGAATCTCCTTCTCGCCATTGGCGTAGGTCACTTCGATAAATTTGTTTTCTTCGGAGGTCGCATACATGGCTCCCACCGTCAGGTCGGTCAAATGTTCGACCAACGCCTTGGTATCGCCTCCGTGAC
>DASTQY010000238.1:0-9256 GCA_035761525.1 Nitrospira sp.
TGCGTCGGAGACACACCCAATGCCGTTCAAGAGGGCGCGCGCCTTTTTAGCGGCCGATGACGAGAAAGTCGCCCGGTCTGATCGTCGGGCCGGTGAGATTGTTTCTGGTTTTGAGGGTCTTCAGCGGAATGCGAAAGCGGCGGGAGACTTTCTCCAGGGTGTCCCCCACGCGAACTTTGTACCAGCGAGAGCCGGCCGAAGCAAACTGCGGTTTCGCCTCCCGGGGGAACTTATAGGTGGGAACGCGATCGAGGAGTTGTTCTACTTTGGCCTTCGTTCCGACTGGAATTTTGAGCAGATACGCATCGTCGCCGGGCGGAGTCGCATCACGACGAAGCTCAGGATTGAGTAGTCGGAGCTCGGAGAACGGGATACCTGTGGCGTTCGCGATGGCATGGAAGTGCAGCGGCCTGGTGACCACGACTTCCTCAAATTGATGGGGCGCGCTGGTCTCTTGGGGGAAACCGTAGCGGTTCGGATTTTTTGCAATGATCGTTGCGGCCATGAACCGGGGCACATACTCTTTGGTCTCACGACGGATCAACCGGGTCTTTGAGATGTCGGTAAAGCTCTCGGCTTGAGCCTTCTGCAGCGCCCGCATGACCTTCCCCTCGCCGGCATTGTAGGCCGCCATGGCCAACGGCCAGGCGCCGAACAAATCGTACAAATCGCGAAGATAGCGGGCTGCCGCGACGGTCGACTTAATGGGATCACGCCGTTCGTCGACGTACGCATCCACGCGCAAGCCATAGACTTTCGCCGTGCCTTTCATGAACTGCCATGGTCCTGTGGCTTTCGCGCGCGAGTAGGCATACGGATTAAACCCGCTTTCCACGAGCGACAAGAAGACGAGATCGCTCGGGAGGTGGAATTCGGCGAAAATATTCTCGACCAAGGGTCGATACCGGCTCAGCCGGAGCAGCCATTGCTCAAAACGGTTTCGGATGGAGGTGTTGAAATACCGAATGTGACTTTGCACCGATGAATCCATGACGATGGGCACATTGTAGAGTTCGCTTGGCTCCATCAGGCCGCCGAGGGACGGCACCGTTTCCGCCGTTTCAGCGGGGGCATCGAATGCGTCGGTGAAGCGCGCCGTGGATGACTGCTGTGGCGGCGTGACGACCAGCAGATCTTCAGCCCGCGGCACGCGGCTTTCCGGCTGCGATGCTGCTGATGCTGCACTGTCAGGGGGCAATTCGGTTTCGACGGGGACGAGATTGGCGTCCGGTTCGTCTGCAGGATCAACGGCCGGCTCGTCGGTTGAATTGATGACCGGCGGCGCTTCGGCGAGTTGAGATGCCGTGTCGGATTCCGTCAGCGTCGCGGAGAGTCCAGGAGCCGGTGCAAAACAGAGTAGGAGGCCGAGAAAACCTGCTTGAAACTTGAGCAGCCTGACCAAGAGACCATCGTGGAATCGAATATGCAACATGTGTGAAGCTAGACTATCCATAGGCGGGAAAGTTGTCAAGGAATTGCGGCGGGAACGAGGCCATCCTTTCGTAGGACGCCTCCCCGCAGCCGTTGCATCCTCACATCGCCGTAGATTCCTCAACACATCGAAATCACGATCGTCAGCGTCGGTCGTTGCCTTGACAGTCTTCGGAGGGCGGTGTTATCGTCGGCCCTTCCCAGAGCCGCATTCCCCGCATTTCCATTCCAGGAGGAGTCGTCAATGCTCAAGCGGTACCTGCTAGCCCCCGGTCCAACTCCTGTTCCACCAGAAGTGTTGCTGGCCATGGCCAGGCCGATGATTCACCACCGGGCACCCGAGTTCGACCCGATCTTTGCCGAGGCGCGGGAGGGGCTAAAATGGCTGTTCCAAACGAGAAACGACGTGCTCATGCTGGCCGCTTCCGGCACAGGTGGAATGGAAGGCTCTGTTTCGAATTTCCTGTCGCCAGGTGACAAGGCACTCTGCATCAACGGTGGAAAATTTGGAGAGCGCTGGGGAAAGATCTGCAAAACATTCGGCGTTCAGGCCATCGAACTTAAAGTTGAGTGGGGGCATGCGATCAATCCGCAACTGGTGAAAGATGCCCTCAAAAAGGATCCCGCAATCAAAGCTGTTTATGTGCAGGCAAGTGAGACCTCGACGGGCGTCTCGCACGACGTTAAGGCATTGGGCGAGATCGTGAAGGCCCATGATCAGGCCATTCTGGTTGTCGATGCGATCACCGCGTTGGGCGTGTTCGATATCAAGACCGATGCCTGGGGACTCGATGTCGTTATTACTGGGTCACAGAAGGCATTGATGCTGCCGCCCGGCCTTGCCTTCGTGAGTGTGAGCGACAAAGCATGGGCCCTTGCGGACAAGGCCAAAAATGCGGCCTTCTATTTCAATTTCAAGAAGGAACGAGAGAATCAAGTCAAAAATCAGACTGCCTTCACCCCGACGGTCTCATTGATCATCGGGCTTCAGGAAGTGATCAAGATGCTGAAAGCCGAGGGCCTCGACAAGATTTTCGCCCGCCAGGGACAATTGGCCCAAGCGATGCGGGAAGGCATGAAAGCGGCAGGCCTTGCCCTGTTTCCCAAAGAATCACCCAGCGATGCCTTAACGGCCGTGTCAGCGCCTGACGGCGTGGATGGACAGGCGGTCTATAAGAATCTAAGGGTCCAGTATGGCATTACTGCCGCCGGTGGACAGGACCATCTTAAAGGTAAGATTTTTCGGTTGTCCCACATGGGATACGCCGACCGGTTCGACGTCATTACAGCAGTTGCCGCCACGGAAATGGTCCTGAAAGGACTCGGGCATCCGCTGAAACTCGGAAGTGGCGTGGCCAAGGCGCAAGAAATTTTGATGGCCAAATAGGCAGGCACGATGAAAATTCTGGTCAGCGACAGTCTCTCGACGCAAGGCGTCGAACTTCTCGAACGGGCAGGCTTTACTGTCGTGGTGAAGTCCAAGATGCCGAAAGACGAACTGCTCAGGGAGATCAAGGATGCCGATGGACTGATCGTGCGCTCGGGCACGAAAGTGACCGAGGAACTGATTATCGCCGCTGAGAAGCTGAAGGTCGTCGGCCGCGCTGGCTCTGGCCTGGACAACGTCGATACGCCGGCAGCGACCCGTCGCGGGATCGTCGTCATGAACACACCGGGCGGTAACACCGTGACGACGGCTGAACATACGATGTCCATGATCTGCGCGATGAGCCGCCGCATCCCGCAAGCGACGACGTCCGTCAAGGCGGGCAAGTGGGAAAAAGATAAATTTATGGGTGTCGAGCTCTTCAATAAAGTGCTCGGCATCGTCGGTGTCGGGCAAATTGGCAGCCACCTGACGAAATTAGCCCAGGGCGTCGGGATGCGCGTCATCGCCTATGATCCCTATCTCGCGGCCGACCGCGCAGAGAAGATGGGAGTCGAGATGGTGTCGATTGCCGAACTGTTTCGACGGGCCGACATCATCTCCGTCCATACGCCGTTAACGCCTGAAACGAAAAATCTCATTAACGCGCAGGCGATCGGGACGATGAAGCCCGGGGTCATGATCGTCAACTGCGCACGAGGCGGGATCATCCACGAAGGCGATTTGTACGAGGCGCTCAAGAGCAAGCGTGTGGCGGCGGCTGCATTCGATGTGTTCGAGGAAGAACCGGTCAAGGCAGACCACCCCCTGCTGTCCCTCGACAATTTCATCTGCACGCCTCACATCGGCGCACAGACGACCGAAGCGCAGGAGAACGTGGCGGTGGGCATCGCAGAACAGATCGTCGACTATTTTACAAAGGGCATTGCCCGCGGAGCGGTCAACATTCCGTCGGTGTCGCCGGAATTGCTGCCCAGGCTGCAGCCGTATCTCTCGCTGGCAGAGCAACTCGGCAGGCTGGAAACGCAACTCTGCGAAGGCGGGCTTGAACGGGTCACGGTGGAATACAGCGGCGATGTGACGACTCTCTCCATTGCGCCCCTGACGATTGCCGTCTTGAAGGGTTTGTTGACGCCGATCATGGAGGCGCCGGTAAATTACGTCAATGCACCCATCGTCGCAAAAGAGCGGGGTATCGAAGTCAAGGAAGTGAAAAGCACCGATGCGGGCGATTTCACGAGCCTGATCCGCGTTCGCGTGGAAGCCGGCAAGCAATCCCGCCTCGTCGCCGGCACCCTCTACCATAAGAAGGAACCGCGGGTCGTCGAAATTGACCAGTTCAAAGTCGAAGTCGTCCCGGAAGGGCACATGCTGTTCATCCATAATATCGACCGCCCGGGGGTCATTGGCATGGTCGGGAAGGTTCTCGGTGACAACAACATCAACATTGTCCGTATGCAATGTGCGCTTGAGAAGCGTGGCGGCAACGCCTTGTTGATCATCGGCTCGGATCAAGCGTTCCCGGCGCATGTGCTGAACACCATTCAGTCGAGTAAAGATATCGTGTCCGTCAAAGTTGCAGCTCTGTCCTGAACGTTCCAAGTCTGAATGTTCCAAGCCGCCACCTACACGCGCTCCGTCGGTTAATCATGGTCACTGCTCCGAAGTCGCGCCTCTCTTCAGGGCATTCGACGTCCTCCCGTGAACGTTCGCTCGTCCCTGTCGGGATGGCAACCATTCTGCCGCATGCCGCCAAGCAGGTCCGCCGCATCGAGGCTCAACTACTTGCGCAGATTTCCAGCTGGGGGTACGACGAGATCATTCTGCCGACATTCGAGTACCTGGATGTGCTGGCTCCTGGTCTCGAAGCCGAGCTCCTGGAAACCTGTTATCAGTTTATTGACCGCACAACCGGCCGGACGCTCTTGTTGCGGCCGGACGCGACGGCGCAGGTGGCTCGAACGATCGGCATGGGCCTGACAGGAAGCACGGTCCCTCAGCGGCTCTCCTACCGAACGTCGGTATTCCGCTATGAACCGGAACATGCGGGGAGGGGTCGGGAAATTTTTCAAGTGGGAGCCGAGCTGGTCGGAGTCGACGATGTCACCGGTGATTACGAAATCATCAGTCTCCTCATTGAATGTTTGCAAGCGATCGGCCTGCGTTCATTTACCATCGCCCTCGGTCACGTCGGATTCATCAAGGGACTGCTCATGAGGTCGGGGCTCTCTCCTCAGGGGCAAAAACGTGCTGAACAGGCGGCGGCGAAGAAAGACTTGCCGCGGCTCGAGGAACTGTTGGCGAGCGAACGGATCGCCAAGGCTGCGGCCAAGGCCATTCGGGAAGCGCCTGAACTGACCGGACAAGAGGAGGTGTTGGAGCGGGGACGCATTCTCGCTGCCGGCGAGCCGACCCTTACGGCGCCGCTCGATCGACTGGCACAGGTGTATGACCTCTTGTGCGCTGCAGGCCATCGCGATTCCTTATTGCTCGATCTTGGCGAATTCAGGGGGTTCGACTACTACGACGGCGTCGTGTTCGACGTGTTTGCTTCCGGCGTAGGCGCTGAACTGGGCGGAGGCGGGCGCTACGATCATTTGATCGGCAGATTCGGGCGCGATCTCCCCTCGACCGGATTCGCCTTGGACGTGGATCATCTCTTCCGCGCCGTCGAGATGCCGCAATCGGGAGTCGACAGTCCGCGCCTTGATTATGTTGTGGCTGGTCTTCGTCGATCCATGCGCACGGTGATCGAGATTGCCGACACCTTACGCCGCACGCAGCGCCGAGTGGTCCAAGCGTTGATCAAAGGCAGCGAGCACACCCTTCTGTCGAATGCGCTTGAGGCCGCACAGGCCCAAGGCGCCAAGGCACTGATTGTCATCGGTGCGCCAGGGATGGCTCAGGATCATGTGGCATACTTCGAAAAACTCGGCGGGGCGGATGGACGGCGCAACGGACGTCCGCATCGTCCGGCCATGAAGAAGCTCACGCGGGCCGCTCTATTGGCAGGTGAACGGTCGCGGCGACGGCGGAAAGAATCGAAATGAAATCCATGCCGGGCATCGACCTCTCGCAGCCGAAATTGCCGCCGCAAAACGTCGAGGCGGAGCAATCGGTCCTTGGCGCTATCCTGTTGGACAACCAAGCCATGGCCAAGGCCATGGAGTTGGTGGTCGAAGAAAATTTCTATCGCACGGCTCACCGCAAAATCTATCGTGCCATGCTCGAGCTCTCTGAGACCGGAGAGGTCATCGATCAAATCACACTAACGGAACGACTGAAGGCCCAGGGGGAACTTGAAGCGATCGGCGGCGCGGCCTACTTGGCCGAGTTGGTGCAGATGGTTCCAAGTTCGGCCAACATCCGTTATCACAGCAAGATCGTTCGCGACAAGGCGTTGCTCCGTGAACTTCTGCATACGTCGACAGAAGTCCTAACCAGAGGGTACGAAGGAACAGCGCCCATCGATGAACTGCTGGACTTTGCCGAGCGCTCGGTCTTTAGTATCGCCCAGGGAAAACTTGATCGGTCATTCAGTCCCATCAACGCGATTATCAAGGAAAGCCTTGATCTGGTCGATAAGCTTTCCAAGAGAAAAGAGCAGGTCACGGGCGTCCCGACGGGGTTCTATGATCTCGACGATCTGACCGCGGGACTGCAACCTTCTGATCTGGTGGTGATCGCCGGCCGGCCCAGCATGGGAAAGACCAGTCTCGTCCTGGGTATGGCCGCACATGCGGCGCTCCATGCCGGGACATCGGTTGGCATCTTCAGCCTGGAAATGTCGAAGCCCCAGATCGTGCTTCGCATGCTCAGTTCCGAAGCGCGCGTCGATTCCCATGCGCTCCGCACCGGGAAACTGCAAAAAGAGGACTGGTGGCGACTCGCTGAAGCTGCGGGACGTCTTGAGCAAGCCCCGATCTATATTGATGATACCGGAGGCATTACCGTGCAGCAGATGAGGGGGAAGGCCCGGCGGTTAAAAGCCGAACGGGGATTGGATCTCTTGGTCGTCGATTATCTGCAGCTGATGCAGGGACGAAGCGATGCCGAATCGCGTCAGCAGGAGATTTCGGACATCTCCAGGTCGCTGAAGGCCCTGGCCAAGGAGTTGAACGTGCCGGTCGTTGCCCTCTCACAGCTCAGTCGGGCAGTCGAGGCCAGGAAGCCGCCGATTCCAATGCTCGCGGATCTGCGTGAGAGTGGTGCGATCGAGCAGGACGCCGATGTCGTGATGTTTATCTATCGCGAAGACGTCTATGATCAGAACTCAGAACGCAAAGGCATCGCCGACATTCTCGTCAGCAAGCATCGCAATGGTCCTATAGGGAAAAAGGAACTTTTTTTCCACGACCGATTCGCAAAGTTCGAAAGCCTCGACAATCGTGAAGTCGTTTGACCCTGCCATGACCGCTTCGTATAATCGGTGAGTGTTTGCGAGTCCTCTCAGGATTGCTGTTGATCGTCCGATGAGACGGTTGAAATTGTATAGCACTACAACAGCCTGGTCGCTTCGATGTCTTTGCGCGTTGATGCCGCTCTCCTTCCTGGCGGCTGCGGCCTGCGCTTCGCCGTCGAAATCACCCGAACGGCCGGTCCAAACCGCCCAACCTGCCAAGCCGGCATCGTCAGCCCGTCCAGCTGACGCGTCTGCGGCCTACCACTTCATGCTCGGCTATCAAGCCGAACTGTCGCAAAATTCCGAACAAGCCCTCAAGGAGTATGAGGCGGCATTGAAAGCCGACCCCAATGCTCTTTCCGTGAAAGCACGGCTGGCCAGCCTGCATTTTTCGCTCGGCGACATGCCAAATGCCTTGCGTTATGCGGAGGAGGTGGCCGACGGCCGGGCCGAGGACGCGCGCATGTTGACGCACATGGCGGGCATTCTTGCCGGAGGCGGCAAAGGCGATAAGGCGTTGAGCGTTTTGGATCGCGCAGTGGAACTCGATCCCGAATCGGGAGACGCGTATTTCTCCAAAGGCCTCTTACTCCTCAATCTTAAGCGCCCGGCGGAAGCGGAGCAGGCGATGCGGGCCGGGATCGCCAGATCGCCCGATAGCGCCGTGGGGCATTATCAGCTGGGACGGGTATTGCTGGAAGCGGGGAAAGTGGAAGAGGCGACCACCAGCTTTGAGCGGGCCATCACCGTCAATTACTCGTTCGAGCCGGCATACCTGGCGCTGGCCGCCATTTACGAGTCGCGCCATGAAAAAGAGCGCGCGGTTGGAGTGCTGAAGAGATATCTCCAACAAGTCAACTCCCGCAACCGAGACATCCGTCACCAGCTTGTGCGGCTCTATATCGACGCCAAGGACTATTCGGGTGCCAGAAAAGAACTTGAAGCGATGATTGCCGAAGATCCGTCTGATCTGGATGCGCAGCTACGAATGGCCCTCATCCACGGCGAACAGAAAGAATACCCTCAAGCTATCGAGCGGTTGACGGAGATTCTCAAAGTCCGTCCGGCAGAACTGAAAGTGAGAGACTATCTCGGCTACGTCTACGAGGAGTCGAAAGACACTCAAAAAGCGCTCGAGACCTATACATTCAATGTGCAGCTCGAGCCCACGTTTTTCGAAGGGCATTTGCATCTAGGCGTGTTGTACTACCGGCTCAAAAAGTTCCCTGAAGCGACGGAACACCTGGGGAGGGCGATCGCCCTGAATCCCAAACAGCCGGAATCCCACATCGTGCAAGGATTGGCCTACCTGCAGCAGGATCAATACGACAAATCTGCCGAAGTGTTTCAAGAGGGCATCCGTCATAATCCCAAGAATGCTGATTTGCATTTTAATCTCGGAACGGCGTACGACAAGCTGAACCGGTTCGACGATGTGGTGCGAGCGATGGAAACTGCCATCCGGCTTGATCCGCATCACGCCGATGCGCTCAACTACCTCGGATACAGCTACGCAGATCGGGGAATTAAAATCGACCAGGCGATTTCACTGACGAAACAAGCGGTCGCGCTCAAACCTGAGAACGGCTACTATGTGGACAGCCTCGGCTGGGCATTCTTCAAATCAGGGTTATTGACCGAGGCCCTTGTAGAACTCAAGCGGGCGGCCGCGCTGGTAGGAGATGATCCAGTGATCTACGAGCATCTCGGCGACATCTACGCCAAACAACAGCGTCTCTCCGATGCCCGCGAAGCCTGGCTTCACGCCCTGGAACTGGATCCGAGCAATCACAAGTTGATGGACCGCTTCCGTGAGCAAGGCATGGGTGATCCGGCACAAGAAGAACGAATCCAGCAGGCCATTCGCAGAGTCGCTGGCTAGAAATCCTCCCTGACGGTCGCGCAATAACGAGCGAACCAGTCATTTTCTTGCGATCATCTTCAATCCTGCTAGACTCCTGCCGTTGTGGTGCACCACCATGCCATTACGGAGCCCGACGAGATATCGGGCGGCCAGCGCCCTGCAGGTGCGCTCG
>DASTQY010000239.1:0-16297 GCA_035761525.1 Nitrospira sp.
TGTTTAACAGTTCTGGAGCCGGACGATGCAGTTTCCATAATCCGCAAAGAATACTCGCGTCCTTCCTGACTAGACCCGGTTCAACCCCAGATGCGCGATCCTCTTCCAGCGTTCTTTGAGCTCACTTTTTGAAACGTCCGAGACTTGATCGCTGAGGACAAAACAATTTTTCCCCCGAGCCTTTGCACGGTACATTGCGCCGTCGGCATCACGGATCAATTCTTCAGGACGTTCATGCATGTTCGTGCTCAGGGCAATACCGATGCTCGCGCCGACTTGCACCGGTTCGCCGACGTCAATAGGCGTGTGCACTTTTGCGAGGATGCGCTCAGCAACGCGAATCGCATCCGAGGGACCTTTGACGTTGTTCAGTAAGAACGTGAATTCGTCTCCACCATACCGTGCGACGATGTCGCCCTTCCTCAAGCACCCTTGAAACGCCCTTGCCGTCTGTCGGAGCACGGTGTCGCCAGCTTTATGCCCCAGCCTGTCGTTAATAGGTTTGAACCCGTCCAAGTCCACAAACAGGAGCGCAAAGTGCAAATCGCGATTTTGCTGCAGACATTGCACGGCCCGACCGACACGCTCCAGGAATTGCGCGCGATTCGGCAACCCCGTGAGCGCATCGCACATGGATTTATTGCGAGTGTATTCCTCCGTTTCAGTCAGACGCCGTATTTCTGCTTGCGTAATGCTGATCTTGCTCAAGAACACCAGCGTGAGACACAAGAAGGCAGGCAGGAGGAGCACATTCTCGGTCTGCAGCACGGACATCTGATGCAGCAGCAACGCATAGCTGCCGATGACCAAACCATTCAACAAAGCAAAATGGAACAGACACGTGACATAGGAGGCCATCGCGAGCAAGAGCATCAAGGCACAGAGGATCCAGGGGCCGGTGCCCACCTTATCGATCATCGTGGTGGTAAAAAGAATGCTCGCATTGCCGAGGGTCAGAAGACCAAGAAACCATCCCGTGCCCAGCTGAGTTCTGGGGACTGTGAGGACCAAAAGGGTCAGAACGGACAGCGCGATAATCAGTCCTCCCTGTACCCGTGTCATTGGCCACACAAGATGATAGCCGTAGAGCACGAGGAACATGACGTGGAGCAGTACGAGATAGACTCGTGAGCTGGTTGGCTTCATGATTCCCGTCACGTCCATAATCCCCCTCCCGCCTCGTACACAAAGCCTACCCGGTGCTCCCGGAAGAGACATTCCCAGGAAGGGTAGGAAGAAGGCGTACTAACGTAGGGAGGAGGGGATATGAGAAAGTACTTAGCTTCGGTGCGCTGACTGGTCGTCCTCGTGTGTCTGCTGCGACCAGGCCATTGGAATTAGTACTCTTGAGGAATGCTTATAATGGATTGATCGAATACCATTGAGTGAGAACAGTGAGTCTCGTGGCTGGGGAATGAAGACACTATGCAGAACAAGCAAACGAAAGCGGGTCCGGTGCCTGATCAAGACAAAGCGGAAAGGCGTGGTCGCCGGCTGCCGATCAATCGCCGACTCTTCTTTTTCGGCGAGGAGGAATTCGAGGGCGAAGCCACCTTATTAGATATCTCAACCAACGGCTGCCGTGCCACGTCACTCACTGAAGTCAAGATCGGCATACTGCTCAAACTGTCGCTATTTCTTCAAGACCAGCAATGGCCTTTGCGCGTCGATCAGGCGGTGGTGCGATGGGTAGAGGGCCAGTGCTTTGGTCTGGAATTCATCAGCATTAGGCCCGCCCAACGCGAGCGATTACGGGCCATCCTCATGAAGGCAAAAGCCTGACAGTGCTCGCCATGACCTCCTCCGGCTCTTTTCTCCTGCTGGATGATGGGGACATAAATTAATCCGTTGGTTCAATCCCCGGATCATTTCGGCCTCATGCGGCTCAACGACAGGCCGCTCTCTTCGGCCGAAGCCGCAACTATCGGCTATCAATTCACCATCCTGCGCGTACCGTGTGGCCGGCTCTGCTCAGGTCAACGCTGCAGGCGAAAACCGTCTGGGTTTCCAGACCTCCGCTCCTCAAGTCGCCGCTGTGAATCCGCGAGCTTGGCGACCGCGTTGGCGTAAAAGCAGATTCGTTTGAGATCCTCGTTCGAGAACGGCATATGGTCAGACGCTTGTGCGCTATCTAATAGCCGCTCGCAGTAACGGAAAAAACCATGAAGGTCTTCGCGGATGGACGGAGGTGGCGAGTGAGACATAGGACGACCGCCTTTCACGGTGTCTGGCGGTCGGGCCTTCCCAGGAGGCCAGGCACAGGTATCGGGTGGAATGAATCAATCTAGGCTCTCTTGAAGACCGGGTCAAGCGGTCATTCGAACTGGAGTAATAGTGATTGTTGAAAGGACGAGTTCGAATCCCGTCCACCATGAATACATTCGCCTTATAGGTGAAGTTGAAACCGACTCCGCAGTCTTGACGCACACTGACCGCAAAATTTGAAGCCCTCCAAACAACCTCGCCAATCGCCTCGTCGGGCTTACCAGCTTCTTTACGGTATCTACCCAGCGCTGTATGGCGGGCCTGACCATGTGTGGGATTTATCTAGTACAAGATTCAAAAGGGGAAAGGCACGCGGCCATATTGGGCAATGGCCCGAAGCGTGTTGACAGCCTGGATTGAACCCAGTAGTCTTCCCTAGTTCTGAGTGCCACGTCCTTCATGGGCATCCACCTGTGTAGAAGGAGGATTCGATGGCCGAATTCATGCATCCGTATGCCTCCCAGACCTACGCGCTCATGCGAATCGTGACGGGATTCCTCTTCCTGTGGCATGGAGCCCAAAAACTGCTGAGCATTCCCACCCCACCACCGCCTCAAGTTCCCAGCTTCGTGATTGCGATTGCAGGTCCGATCGAACTCATCGGCGGAACGTTGGTCATGATCGGGTTGTTTACAGGATGGGCGGCATTTTTATGCAGCGGCCTCATGGCGTTCGCCTATTGGATGGGTCATGGCACGCAGGCGCTTCTCCCTATTCAGAACATGGGTGAGCTGGCCGCTCTGTACTGCTTCGTCTTCTTGTATATTTCTTCGCGAGGCTCAGGCATCTGGAGCGTGGACGCCGCACGAAAGCAGCCTTCTGGCGTCTCAAAGCACTAGATAGCATCTGGAGATAACCTGGGAGTAAACCCCGCGCTGGGGACGCCAGGCTTTCGCTCGACGGCATACAAAAATCACTGAATAAAGAAGCCCCGATCCTTTTCCAGCGTCCCGCTATAGCGACCGTGCCGGCTACGGCTTTAAAAAATCACTGTATGGATCTGACGCAGGCTGGCGTTCGTCGAAACGATACTGTGGCCCGACTGGTCGTTGAAAGCAGACTTACAAGGAGGCGAAATACCGGTTAACGACGACTCGTGATTGCCGTCGCTTTTGCTAGCTCGATTAGTGGAAACGACCTTTGAGTAGGCATCAGATTCCATACCGTGTGGAGCCCGATGAAGGGGAGGATTGGTCCTCATTGAGCCATGTAAAGGCCGCTTCAAAATCACGGAAGGCTTTCAGTTGATATCCTCTATTCATCGCGCAAAGCTCAAGAAACGCTCCTCTATCAAAATCGTCCTTCGGCCTATTCACCACTGCGACCTGAGCCCTGAGCCCTGAGTTCGTCAGCTTCCTTGCCAGAGTCCACACGTCCAGCATGCTGGCATTCGAAGTCGCTTCTCGAGTATCGATGAGAATCCGGTCTACATTGTGCTTTTTGCATTCTTCCACCAAATCACGCAGTATGATGAGACTCCTCTCCAAATCCAGGTTGCCGGACACATCTGTTCGCAGGAATTCTTTGATAGGGATTATTCTCACTTCGACAGGCATAGTTCACCCCGGTGTTGTACAGTCGATCGCCGCCACGGTAAATCATCGATTCGCCGCAGCATAGTAGATAGCAAACAGTCTGGGATCCCAACGAATGAATGATGTCTCTATAGCTGATTCAACAGGGGGACCGCAACCTCGTGAAGCTAATCCTGTTAAAGCTAATAAGGCACGCTTGTCGCATCCCCACTACTGGGCAAGACCGATAAGAAGATCAAGCCCTTCTCCATAAAGCCAAAAGACAGCGAAAGCATTCTATTTTACCCGTCCGACATACACTCCACTCTTGTTCCAGGGTCACGTGCATGGCGGTTGCCCGGTCAGGTAAAGGCAGCCTAAAATCCCTAGTAGAAAAAGGTCCCTCATTCCAGGGAGGGACGAGGCTGATTAAGGAGAAGGGGTCATGCTAAAGTTGCAGAAACTGGGCCACACCGAAAATCAGCCGCTGGTCAGATCGTTCTGAAGAAGATTGGCGGTTTTAAACCCTGCGGAGAATACATTGTAGATCGCATCACCAGAATTCTCCAACGATCCTCACGCTCGCGAAGGATGTGTGAGAATGCTGCACGCTAAAACACCTTCCATCCGAATTATCCTTGTCGACGATCACCCGTCATTTAGGCAAGGTTTACGATCTTTGATGGACTCATATCCGGACATTGAAGTCGTCGGCGAGGCCGAGAATGGTGAGGAAGTGGTCCATTCAATGCCCTATATTTGTCCTTCCGCGATTGTCATGGACATCAACATGCCCAAGCTGAATGGCATTGAAGCTACCCGTACAATCAAGGCTCATTATCCTCACGTGGTGATCGTGGGGTTATCTGTTCATGCGGACAGCTTGTATCAAACTGCCATGGTCGCGGCCGGCGCGAAAAGCGTCGTCTCGAAAGGGATGGCGGGTCTATTTCTGTATCGGGAGATCAAAGCCGGGGTAGAGAATTCACCGCCGGTGCCCAACGCTGCCTAAAATAGTCATTTCTTCGTCTTTGCTGATACAGCAAGGAGCCCTCCCAAGTGCATTCAAGAGTAGACTGGCTATAGCACGAGCACACTTTCAACATCCCTCTCAGTGGGTTCATCAAGCAAAAAGCGGACTCATTTCAATAAACTGAAACGCGGGCCTTACAGTTGGACATTGTCGTTGATCGACCCCTTGAATCGGCAAGGCATAAGTCCCACCATATGAGGAAATCCTGTAGCGAAGAGTTTTACCGAGTGCGCGCCTGATTTTCCGAGGGATCACTCACTGTCAAACGCCGATGACGGACCACGCCAGACCAGTCAAACTAGATCGGCCGGTTGATGCCAAGCAGGACCATGTTCTAGGCAATCCTCATGCCGAGATTACCTTGGTGGAGTATGGTAGTTACGCCTGCCGTCACTGTTCTGCCATGCATGAAGTTATTGCCGATCTGCGCGACCGCATGGGGGACCGTATGCGGTATGTGTTTCGGCATCGACCGATTGCAGGCAGTGAGGATTCCCAGCGAGCAGCGGAATTGGCGAAATACGTGTCGACAACGACCGGCCAATTCTGGGGGGCCCACGACGCCCTCATGAAACAAGGGACGACGTTCAGCGACGGGGATTTCGAGCGGATCGCGTCACAGTTCGGCCTCCCGCTTCGCGACGAGAAGGACGAGAAAGGTAGTTCCACCGCTGCGGCGAATGTGGCGGAGGACATCGAAAGCGCACGCCGCAGCGGCGTGTTGGAGACGCCGACCTTCTTCATCAACAACCGCCGGTATGAGGGGCCGTGGGACGAGAGCTCGCTGGCCGAGGCGATGTTGGGTTCGCTCGGACACCGGCTGCACGCTGCGACGGTGGATTTCGTTCGATGGGCGCCATCGGCCGGCTTTTCCCTGTTGCTGATGTCGCTCCTCGCCCTCCTGTTGGTCAATTCGCCAATCGGCCCGGCGTTCCAGTCATGGTGGGACAAGAGTCTTGCCGTTCAATTGGACGGGAGGACGTTCGGTTTGCCCTTGCTGCAATGGGTGAACGACGGATTGCTGAGCGTTTTTTTCCTCGTCGTTGGCCTGGAGATTAAGCGCGAGTTCACGGTGGGCCGCCTGGCGACGCGCCACGCGGCGGCATTACCGGTTGTTGCGGCATTCGGCGGCATGACCGTCCCGGCGCTCATCTACTTGCTCGTGGTCCCATCGGGACCGCTCCAAGCGGGCTGGGGAATGACCATGGCCACGGATACTGCCTTTGCCGTCGCGCTGATGGTCCTGCTCGGAACGCGCGTTCCGGTAGAATTGCGCGTTTTTTTGACCGCGGCAGTCATCATAGACGATCTCGTGGCAATCCTCGTGATCGCTTTGTTCTACACGGACCACCTCGACGTCTCTTATCTGGTTGCCTCGGGTGCCGTGACGGCCTTGCTGGCGGCGCTCAACCAGTGGGGGGTGTATCGTTCATTGCCCTATGCAGTACTCGGTGTCGTGCTCTGGATCTGTCTGCATGGCTCGGGACTTCATGCGACGTTGGCCGGAGTGATCCTCGCCATTGTTACGCCGACGCGTCCTCCGGCAAACTTGCATGCCCTGTTGGCGCAGGCCGAAGCCGTGATTCGGGTCGAGACCAAGCGGAGGGACGAAGGCGTCATGCAGCATGGACCGTCGGAACCGGCCCTTCAGGCCTTGGATGTCATACATGACCGGATTGAGTCTCCGGCAAGCAAGCTGTTGCGTTCTGTCGAACCGTGGTCCAGCTATGTCGTGCTGCCTGTTTTCGCCCTGGCCAACGCCGGTGTGGTCTGGTCTCTCGCTATACTCGAAGGGCACGGACGGTTGATGCTGGGTATTATTCTGGGACTTGTTATTGGGAAACCCATTGGGATGTTTACCACTGCCTGGCTCGCCGCTCATCTCGGCATTGCCGTGAAACCGGCGGCCTATTCATGGCGACAGCTGTTTGGCGCCGGCGCACTTGCGGGAATCGGCTTTACGATGTCGCTCTTCATCGCAGGTCAGGCCTTCTCTCACCCAGAGGACTATGCTGCCGCAAAGGTCGCCGTCTTTGTCGCTTCATTGATGGCAGGAGTCGCGGGCGTCTTAATTCTCTGGCCGCGAACGACTGAAGAAGCCGGTTAGCAGGCGGTCCTCACTTCTGGGCTGTACCAGCGATGGCTGTGACGGTCAAGCAGAGGAACCGCAGCAGTTCTGAGCGTGAGGGCGGATCGCGGATCAATCCGATTCACAGTAACGGCGAGAGAAGCCTGGCGACCGAGTCACGGAATCGAACGGCCACATTGCGCTTCTCATAGGAGGTGCGGTCGAATTCCGAACAGTGAGTAAGATCCCGCTCGAAGTCCTGTTCAAGTTGTTTGGCGAGCTGCTCGTCGTACAATACCGCGTTCAGTTCGTAATTGATGCTGAAGCTTCGGATGTCGATATTGGTCGAGCCGATGGAGCAGATCTCGGAATCGATACTGATCGTCTTTGCGTGGAGGTAGCCTTTCTCGTAGAGAAATACGCGTACGCCGCTTGCGACGATATCGGCGATATACGTGTTGCCCGCCCAATCCGGCAACCGGTTGCCCGATGGCCGCGCCGTCAGCATAATCTTGATATCGACGCCAGACAGGGCGGCGGTTTTGAGAGCTTCGGCCAGAGTTGCGTCGGGGATGAAGTACGGCGATTGAATGCGTACATGGCGCTGGGCCGAGACGATCATGAAGGAGTAGAGCTGCCTGATCCCTGCCCACTGTGAATCCGGTCCCGACGTCAAAATCTGGACGGGGACATCGCCTGTCGAACAGGCCATAGCGTCCGCGGGGAAATAGGCGGCAGCAAATAAGTTTTCCTTTACGGCATTGTACCAATCGACCATGAACACCGTCTGTAAGAGCGCCACGCTTTCCCCGACAATGCGCACCTGGGTGTCGCGCCACGAATCGAAACCCTGCCCACCGTCGATGTGCTCCTGCCCAATATTCATGCCACCCGTGTAGCCGATTGCGCCATCGATGACGGTGATCTTGCGGTGGTTGCGATAGCTTATCGTGTGGAACCGATAGAGGGGTGACGTGGGCGCCATTCGGATTCCCGCCGCTCGCATGTCTCTGACATAGGCTCGGCCGATATGGGCCTGGGAGCCTATCGGATCATAGAGCAGACGGACCTCTACACCCGCCTTCGCTTTCCTCTTCATGATTCCTTTCAAGCCGTCGGTAAATGGGTCAACCCCCCAGATAAAGTACTGGAGATGGATGGAATGCTGTGCAGATTCCATGTCCCTGATCAGGCTCGGATAGAACACCGCCGCGTCTTGCTGGATCTCCACGCAATTTCGCTTGGTCAGCGCGGAATACGAATTGTGCCGCACCAGACGCATGAGTTTTCGGCGGCCGGTGCTCGCTCGTTCGAGCCGAGCGATCTCCGCATCCTGACGGGACAGCATGGGATTGAGAAGGGGAAGGGCGTTCGTTTCCAGATCCTGTCGAAGGAGCTCGCTCTGCTTACTGAAGGCTTTCCGGTCTCTACCGAACAGCATGTAGGCCAGCAAGCCTATGCCGGGAGCGAAGATGAACGCGAGCATCCAGGCTAAGGTCGCTTGTGGCCGCCGGTTTTCCAAAATAAGGAACGCCCCAGTGCCGAGCGCGTAAAGAGCCAGCGCGGCGGTCAGAATCGTACCGAGATGATCCATAATCCATGCGCTATACATCGCTAAAGGTCCGTGCGGGATAGACCATATTCTGCATCATTCAAAACGAGTTACGGCTAAGCTTCAAGTACTAGCGACTGCGTCTGAATACCTCTGATCATCAATCAGATTAGAACATCTTCACGATCTCTTCATAGTATGTTCATGCAGCGTGAGCATAATACGGTCATCACAAAAAGCGCTGGCAGAAAGGGCAACGCATATTCGAACGTGGAGACCTTGATGATGAGAAGAGGGAACGACACAATGATGGAAACGATTGCGATATATCTCCTTGCTTTTATGGTTCTGTTCTCGCTCGTATTGCTGATGGTGTGGGGGTTCTCAATCACGGATATGTCGTCGTCGACTTTCAACTCCTAGTTAACAATCGAAGGGGAGTCGATGATGATCGGAGTGGGCATGAATTGTCGGAACGGTTCGGGCAGGTTTACACTACTCCTCCTTAACAATTTGCGATGAGAGATAAAGGGAGCAGTCAATCATTGCACCTGCTGCAAGCTTGGATGTGTATTCTCCTGACGGTGCAATAATCAAGGCTGGAACGGCGTCATTGTTAAGCTTGATTCTCAATCCGATTCGTGGACATGATTCACCTAGTACTGTTCCCAGAAATAGCCCATGGGGTGAAGCGGTCATGCGAATCCTCCTTGTCGAAGACGATCTCAATTTGGCTCAATTCATTCTTAAGGGGTTGAGGGAAGAGGGCTATGCAGTCGACTCCGCGGCAGATGGAGAAGAGGGGCTCGAGTTAGCCTTCGCGAACCCCTATGATCTTGTGATCCTCGATATCATGTTGCCAAAACTTGATGGCCTCACACTCTGCCGGAATCTACGCACTGCCGGAAACATGACCCCGGTGTTGTTACTCACAGCCCGGGATACTATAGAAGACAAGGTATCTGGATTCGATATTGGTGCGGACCAATTCTTGACCAAGCCTTTTGCCTTTGCAGAACTGCTAGCCCGAGTCCGCTCTTTGCTCAGGCGAGGCGGGGCTCAACAGCCGACGCGTCTTACGGCCGCAGATCTCCACCTGGATCCGGCTTCACGCAAGGTGACTCGCTCTGGCAAAGACATCATACTCACCAACAAAGAATATGCCTTACTGGAGTTCCTGTTACGAAACAAGAACCGGGTGTTAACCCGCACGGCGATCATCGAACACGTGTGGGACATTAGCTATGATCCCATGACCAATATCGTGGATGCACATATCCGCGCCCTGCGCGCCAAAATTGACCGAGAGTTTTCGCCCCCACTGATCGTGACCGTACGCGGCGCGGGGTACATGCTAGAGGAACCGAAACCCGTCGAATGAAATCTCTGCGTGGTCTGATCCGGCAATCTGCGCTGATTCTGATAGCAGGACTCCTCCTCGTCTTTTCCATTTTGATCTATGCCGGCGGCGACGCCTTATTGCGCCGCTTCGTCGATGCCAGGCTGCTGGGAATGGCCGAGACAGTGGCCAAGATTGTTGAGCAATATCCCAACTTTATTAAGAGTCCCGTAGAGGATGGTGTCGTTTCTGCCGAGGTGAGCCGAAGCGAGAAAGAACAGCTTCAACTGTCTGGAGTTACCCATTCTCTTCGCGTTTTCTCGCCAGAAGGCGTGCTCGTGTGGAAAGGGTCCGACGCAGAGCCACCGCGGCCGATTACCGAGCAGGTGTTTGTACAAGCCCGTCTTGGGCATGTCGTAGTTGAAACCGTTGAGTCGGTCGATGGCACTCCTGTTCGTCGCCTGTTCTTACCCATTGTCCAGGAAGGAAAGGTGCAGTACGTGCTGCAGGCCGAAGCATCCCTGCGACTGTACCGAGAGACACTCAAGGGACTCGTGCTTCTATTGACGATGGGATCGGCAACCATTCTTCTTGTGGCCTGGCTAGGTAGCAGTTGGCTGGCCAAGAAAGTTCTCAACCCCCTCGATGTGCTAAGCACCGAAGCGGAAACGATGTCCGAATCTGATCTCGGGAAACGACTGATTCTCGGTTCACCCTATCAAGAATTTCGGCGGCTTACCCAAGCATTCAACTCCGTGATGGACCGATTCCAGCGGAGCGTCGAAAGTCAACGGCGATTTGTCGACCATGCCGCTCACGAAATGCAGACGCCCTTGACCGTGTTACAGGGCAATTTAGAGGTCGCGCTTCTCAAAGCCAGGACTCAGGAAGAATATCGTGAAGCACTGATCAACAATCTCGAGCAAGTGGGGAGTCTGATCTCGTTAACCCGTTCACTCCTAACGCTGGCGAAGTTCACGGGCGACACCCCTCCCGTTCAACTCGCGCCGCTCCCGCTCGGACCTTTGATCCGCGACATCTTGGCTGAATTGAGCATCCTTTTCGATGAGCGGCGAATCATCTTATCGTTTGAATCCCAACCGGTGCCCAATGTCTACGGTGATGCGCAGTGGATCAAACAGGCAGTGATTAATCTGCTCGACAATGCTCTCCGCTATACACCTTCTGGTGGAAAGGTGACCGTCCGGTTGCAGACGGTCGGAAAATGGGTCGCTGTAATTGTTGAAGACACGGGTCATGGGATCGAGCCTGAGCATCTTCCTCACCTCTTCGAGCGGTTTTATCGGACCGATTGGGCCCGCGCAAAAGACTCGGGTGGTACGGGTCTCGGACTCCCTATCGTGAAGGGAATCGCGGCAGCCCACGGCGGAAGGATTGCGGTTACCAGTCAAGTCAATAAAGGTTCCATCTTTACCCTGCGTTTGCCCATCCCCATTCAGGAAACGGTTCCTGCCTAGTTCGGCAGCACTCCGAGCTTCTTAACCTCTTCCTTTCTCTTCTTCTATGAAAAAATCTTCATGCTCCGTTCATGGAACAATCATGTGCACCAGTTAGAGTCTCATCAACGAATGAATCTCGTATCCGACAAGGTGAATTATGGATTGAGACAACGCGGAGCGAATCGTGTCGGCCTCGAGAAAATCGGTAAATGGCCAGGTTGCCCAAGATTCGCTCCCGTTTGTGTATGTGGGGTGAAGGACTGGTGGGACCTCTAAGAAGTCGGCTTTAGGTAAAGAAGGAAGAACGTTGTGAATCTGAAAGGTCTTGTACATCGAGAGCTCGGCGAGGGAGTTACGGAAAAAGAATTGGCCGCTGCAGCTGGAGTCTCCGTGCGGACGATCGGCAACATTCTGGCGGACAAGCTTCCGCAAGATCCGGAGATCTGGGAAACCTTTGCTCGGTATTTTCGCATCGATGCGGATGTGCTTCGAGCCGGCGGTTCGCCGCTCCCAGAGGGAGTGTTCGAACTAGCAGACAGCAATCATCGCGTACGAGTTGGCTCGATGAGGACAGTGCCGCTCTTGAATTGTCATCAGGTTGATCAAATGGTCACGAGCAATGAACCGCCTCGTGTCGTCCATGCGGAAGCCATGCTTGAGACAGATGTTCCGGGGAAGCGCACGTTTGCCGTGACGGTCAAGGACGACTCCATGCAGCCCCTTTTTAGCGAAGGGGAGATTATTTTTGTGAATCCGGATCTCCTGAGTGCTCCTGGTCATTACGTCATGGTGGGAAGCGAGGACGGCAACCCGGAAGAGGCACTTCTCCGACAGCTTAAGGATATCGGCGGGCAGGTAGTTCTTCATGCGCTGAACCGGCGGTATGAAGATCTCCCCTTCACTAAACAGCATCGTATTTGGGGCAGAGTCGTACGCCTGCGGAAGAATCTTTGAACATCAGACAGGCATTGGGTTTCTCAGAATCGAGAATTGAAAGGAGAAGCACGTGAGAAAAAAGATGATATGGCAACTGGCTGTCTTGGTATTGGCAATTGGAGGAGTCTCATCGGCATCCGTTGCTGGGCCTCCTTCCGGTTCCGAGCAAGGGCACCCTCAACTACTTCCCGGGGATCGCATTCTCATAGGCACCGTAGTGGAAGTACGAGGGGATCAGGCACGGATTGATACTGGTGAAGGGCAACCGCGATTTGTTCCTATGGGAGTGCGAGAGGTTAAGGGGTTGCCGGACTTGAAAACAGGAGATGGGGTGGAAATCACCGTCAATGAACAAAATCTGCTGGTTGATGTGCATCTGATCGGTGAGGGAAGCCACCATCGTGTCGTTGAAGGCCACCTTGTTCAACCGTTGGTGACGCGACATGATCGGGCGGTGCTGCGCACGACCCAAGGCAAAGAAGAGTCTCACGCCATCCGGCCGGTTGCACGAAGTAAGATGGCTTCTGTTTCACCGGGTGTGATTGCCGTGTTTCTCATCGATGAGTCGGACAGAATTGTGGACGTGACCTTCGGCAATATGGAAGCGGTGCGTCGCGCAGCAGAACTCTGGGGGAAGAAAACACCCCTGAAGGGGAACTTCGACAGAGTGATCGGTACGATCCTGACGCCATTGGAGAACAACCGGATTGCTATCCGAACCGAAGAAGGGGAAGAGCAACCGTATGAGGTGCGTCCACTTGCTCAATTGGGCGTGGTGAAGCTGTCCTATGGTGATGCGGTGATACTTTTGGTGGACGATGAAGGCAAAGTGACGGGCGTTGCGATTCCACCCAGGTCAAGCGAGAGCGATCGAGGGTAGAGGTTGGCTCACGGCATAACAATTCGTCTAAAGGCTCTTAATGCGAATCACCGGTTTGCGGGCAAGACGGTTCGGAAGATGAAGGTTTCTTCATGGCCCGTTCACGGCCATTTCATCTTACGCTGTTACATTGACCGTGAAACAGCGAGTGGCTGGTTAGAACAGGATTTCAAGACCGAGGAGGGGAGGTGCCACCATGGGCGATACCATAATTCTGATCGTGTCGTTTCCGCTTATCATTGCAGGGATGATTCTGACGATTACGTGGGGCATGAGCGCTGCAGGTGCGGGCGGGCAGGGCGGGCGCAAGCAGACCAAAGAAGCGTGAGAACCGACACCTTCTAGGAGAACCCCGCTGCCCCATATCAATGAGGTCCAATATAAAGGGAGGGTTTATGAGCCTGATACATCACTCTATCGCAGCACTAGCACTCGCGGTCGTTGGCCTGGCGGGCTGTGCACACGACACGCGGGCAGTTGGAGAAGCCAATCCGGTCCACGTCGCTGACACGAAAGCAGCGATGCGCGATCTGTGGACGGGACATATTTTCTGGATTCGCAATGTCGTTTCGGACAATGCGGTACACAATGCTGCGGCCCGGGATGCTGCGGAGCAGGAAGTAGTGGCCAATGCCAGAAGTATTGCAAATAGCATCACTCCGTTCTATGGCGAGAAAGCATCCGAGAAACTCTTTAGTTTACTCGCCGGCCATTATGGTGCAGTGAAGGAGTATTCGGAAGCGACCGTCTCAGGAAACAGGCTACATCAAGATGCCGCACTGACCCACTTGGCTTCCAATACCGACGATATCGCAGTGTTTCTTAGCGGAGCTAATCCCCACCTTCCAAAGGATACCGTTCGCGGTCTGATTGCTGCACACGGAGCACATCATGTCCTCCAGATCACGCAGTTCAAGGAGAGGGATTATGTGCACGAAGGGGAAACGTGGAAGGTCATGAAACAACATGTCTATGTGATCGCGGACGCGCTGACAATGGCGCTGGCAACCCAGTTCCCAAGCAAGTTTTCATAACTGAGCGAGGAATCGCAAAGGCTCGCCTTCGTCGAAAAGCTAAAGGAAGGCCCGTGGTGCCAACAGCCCGCGGGCCTTCGTATTCGAGCCCGTAAAATGACACGAAGCCCTACGAATGCGATCGATGAAGAATTCTTCATGATCCATTCATTGCTTCATCATCTGACTGGACTATAGTTAGGAGCGAAGGGAGGTTGAATATGAAACGCACCATGGACTCACCAAAGCGAAACTGGATTAATGCTTGGACTGAAAGTGGTAATGGCCCTAGCGTGTGGTTGCTTCCCGGAGGTGGCCAGTTCTACACAAGATCGTGCATTCGTTGTGCCCGTTTACTTCCTAAGACATCGAGCCATGATCGGAGAGACAACCGCGTCAATTCTGAGAGGATGCGCTGCCTCCATTGTGGGGATCCTATTGATTCGACGATCCTTCGAACCAGAACGCGCCGCGCGATTCGTTCTTCATTAGAACCATGAACCATCCGCCTCCTTTTCTCCGCTTTGCTGACTGGTTGAAATGAACCTAATCCGTGGGGGGAAATGAGGGACTTATCTAGCAGACCGCACGAATAGACAGGAGCAGCCTATTACAAGGAGTAGAACCTCTAAGAATTGCTCAAATCGAAAGGATAGCAACATGAGACGCAACAGATTCTTACGCTTGGCCATTCTGACAGTCTGCTGGGTTCTGCCGGTATCTGTCGGTCATGGGGCATCCGGTTCTGACCACGCTGACAGTCACACATTTCCCGGCAATCGGGTTCTTCTCGGCACGGTAGAGGAAGTTCGAAGTGAACAAGCGAGAATTGACACTGGCGAAATGTCGCCCCGGTTTATTCCCATGGGAGTACGAATGGCGAAGGATCTGCCGGCACTCAAAAAAGGGGATCGCGTTGAGATCATCGTCAATGATCAAAATTTGCTGGTCGATGTTCATTTGGTCGGGGAATCAAGCTACCATCGCGTCGTCGAGGGCCAACTCGTCCAAGTGCTCGTGACCGGCCATGGTCGTGCTGTGTTTCGCACGACTCGAGGCCAAGAAGAGTCTCACGCTATTCGGCCGGTCGCGAGGAGCAAGATGGCGTCCATTCCGGTCGGTGTTGACGCGGTGTTCCTGATCGACGAGATGGATCGAATCGTGGACGTGACCTTCGGTAACAAGGAAGCCGTTCATCGCGCAGCGGAACTGTGGCAAAAGAAAACTCCTCTGAAGGGCAACTTCGACAGGGTGACCGGCATGTTTCTAACACCATTGGACAACAATCGGATCACCATTCGAACCGAAGAGGGTAGTAATCAACTATATGAGGTGCGTACGCTCGCTCAACCGAAGCTCGCAAAATTGGCGAAGGGTGATGCGGTGGTGCTTTTGGTGGACGATGAAGGCAAAGTGACCGACGTGGCGATTCCGCCTCGGTCGAGCGAGAGCGATCAAAGATAATGGCCGCGGACTCTTCCGCGACTTTGACATAACGAGAGTTGGAATTCACTTGAAGGAGGATTCATGAACACGACGGGTGTACCAGTTGGTGGACTAAAAACAGTAGGTCAAATTGTGGCCACGAACACGCTGACGTTTCAGGCGGGGCAGAATGGGTTGGCGATTGCGGTGGAGTTGTTGTCTACACGCACGGCGGGGGCTCCGGTGGTGGATTCCGAGGGTAAGTATCTGGGTTTCATCAATGAGTTTGATGTGATGAAAGCGCTTTCGTTAGGCAGGGAGCTAAGCAGCCTCGTAGCCGAAGACCTCATGCGGATCGGGCCTATTGCGGTACATTCATCCACGACCATCGCAGACGCTGCCCAAAGAATGGATGAGCAGTGTGTGCTGAATCTTCCTGTCGAGAAGGATGGGAGAGTGGCCTATTCGGTGAGTCGCCACGATCTGCTGCGAGCGTGGATCGGACTGGGGTTGGGAATGGGCCTCGACCCGTAAAGAAAATGCCGTGCTAGGACCGGCCCAGACAGCTTCCATTTCCGCCTGTCATGGTTTGATGTAGAGCCGGAATGCCACCGACATCGCGGACGCAAAATTGTGACTCTTTCTAACCATGTTACAAGTCCTTCGGCCTCGCTATGGGTCATGCCTCTTGGCCGGACACCGCCATACCTTGATCCGCAGAGCCATGAAGCCGTATATGAGGTCGATGTGAGTGGGATGCGGATTATGTTCTCTTCTCATCGGCATCAGAGTTAACCAAGGAATGGATGAGT
>DASTQY010000240.1:0-5454 GCA_035761525.1 Nitrospira sp.
AGCGCGGCGCAGCCCGCTCCCTGAAAGGCAATCCACTCATCTACCAGGCGAGTGGCACCCAGCAATGCCGCAGCCTGTCCGTGTGCGCAGAGGACGAGCCGGTGGTGTGGATAGCGTAAGCGGAGCCTGCGGATGGCCGGCACGGCGAGGAGGAGGTCACCGAGCGATCCGGGGTGCAAGATGACGATCGTGCGTGCCATGCCGCTCAAGACGATTCAGGAAGGATCTTCTCATGGAGCGAGCGGGCCGCCAGAAGATCGGCGGGAGTGTTGACGTTATAGAAGGATCGCCCAGCCGGATCGATCCCAACCAATTCATCCGCCGTCACCAGACGCACGCGCAGCGACGGATGATCGGCCAATTGCTGAATTTTCAATTCGTGCGCCTGAATGAGACTATCCATGACGGGCAGACAGCGTCGATGATAGAGGGCGTGCATCGGTTGCAATCTATTCTCAAGTTTGGCCATGACCAGATCCGCTTCACCCTGTACGGTGAGAAAATACCGGACGGTGACGGGGTCAAGAAAGGGCATGTCACAGGCTACGGCAAACACCGATGGCGTCAGTGCTTGCTTCAGACCCGTATAGAGACCGCCCAAGCTTCCGCAGCCCGGGATGAGATCACGCCAGACCGGCACCTCAGATTCGAGAGGAGGACTGTCCTGGGCAATGACGACGACGACCGTTTGAAAGACCGAACGCAGAACGGTCAGACTATGCGCATAGAGTGTTTCCTCTCCGATGGACAAAAAGCGCTTATCCTCCCCCATTCTTTGGCTTTTGCCGCCCGCCAGGAGCACGCCTGTCACATCGGCAATCATAGGTTGTTCACGCTTCTGTTGACAAAAAACAAGAGGGGGTGGGTTTCCCCACCCCCTCCGTGGTGTGTCACATCGAGATCCTGACGCAAACTAGAGCGTCTTCCCCTTCTTCTTATTCGCGCGTCGGGTCATGACCCATCCTTCCAGCAGTACCACCCCGAAGGCAATGATTGCCGGATAGATGTAAGTTTCCTTCGGGATCGGGGGATTCAGGAACGTGTAGTAGAAGGCCGATACGGCCATCTTCCGTCCCGCATCGCCATTGTGCCCGTCCCAGGCGAAGAACACGGTCGGCACATATTGCCCGACTTCGAAGAAGGTATCTTCGTCGTAATCCTGATCCTTCTTGTTGCCGAGCGGGCGTTGAATCATTACATACCAGCGGCCGTTCTTCCATTCACCCTTGAGGACCTTCAGGTTCTCCTCATAGGTATCACGCTCCTCGAAGTCTTTGTCCCATCCCGTGCCCTTGAACGCCCGGATGGATCCGTCGGCTTCCCACTTTACGATGTCCACCGGGAACTGCTCGTTGGTCCCGAACAGATACCGCGGCTTGATCGGAGCGGGCAATTCCTTCCATTTCACAGGTGTTTCGATCGCGATGGCGTCGTTGTACACCTTGTAGTTGTTTTGATTCGACGCGATGGATCCTTCCTCGCCGGTCTTCGGAGCCTGCTCCTTGATATCCAGGTTTACTTGCGTGGGAGCCCAGGGCAGCTTGCCCTCGGCCACGCTCTTGGTGCGGTCATCCCACTCCAGAAGATAGACGATAAATTTGTCGTTGTAGAGCGAACGAACCCAGATGTCGTCGATCCGGTTCACGAAGTTGCGTGGCTTGTGCGTGATCTGTCCACCCATGGCCACGTACCGTTTGGATGCCTTCTGCCACGCTTCATTCTCCATATCCGTCGGAATTTCGCCCTCGACCGGGTCGGACGGCACCACGAAGTTGATCTTCGGCTTATCCGTCAACGGATCGATGGGGAGAGGCTTTCCATCCGTATCTCGCTCGCACAGAAAATTGACCCAATTCGCAATGTGCCAACGTTCCTCAACCGTGGTGTTGTCCGCGAATGAGGGCATCGGAGTTCCGTTCACACCAGTCGAGAATGTCCGGAAAATGTTTCGCACGTTATAGGGGTCTTGACGGCTGCCACGAAAGTTCCAGCACTTGTGCCAGTCGGCCGGCTGAATGGCAAAACCCCAGTCGTCTTTCAGGTTGAAGGCGTTTCCGTCACCCCGGCCTTCAGCACCATGACACTCAACGCACTTTTTCTCGACAATGAGCTCCGATCCCTTCTTCAGGCTTTCCTCCGTCGCAGCGATCGGCTTGATATCGCCTAGCTGGAGAACAGTCTGGGCCTCGGACTGCTTGTCCGTAAACTTCCGGTCCTTGACCAACTGGGTTGTCACGAATGAGAGCACTTGCAACCTTTGCTCTTCCGTCAGAATACCCTCCCACGAAGGCATGGCGGAGCCCGGTAAACCATGCGTGACGGTCTCGAACAGGTCGTTCTGTCCCGGAACTGGCTTCCGGGAATCGAACAAGGGAAGCTCTCCACTCGCGGTATGCCGGATTTTGAACGTGCCTTGATTGAAGTTGCGCGGGCGGGGCCAGAGACGATCGGCGCCAGGCCCATCGCCTGCGCCCTCGACGCCGTGACACCACACACACTTGGTAAAGTAGACGCGCTTGCCCGCCTCGATCATCTCGGCAGAAGGCTCCGGGGCCAGTTCGCCCTTCTTGAACCCTTCGGGCATGTCTTCGGCTCCGATCAGCGGAACGCTGACGCTTCCAGACGCCAGGATGATTCCGAAGGCGGCGACTGCGACCACTCCTGCCTTCCCACTTGAACTGTTCATCATGTTTACCCTCATCTCAATATGTAGATCCAGGTTATGAATCGCCTTAGACGATTAGTCCCAGGTACGTGGGTAGTAGCCCGTGTGCCAATATTCGAACAGGATCACCTTCCAGATTTCATCGACTGTCAGGTGCTGTTCCCAAGGCGGCATGACAGACGCCCATGGAAAGCCTTCGTTCGGCAATCCGATGCCGCCCTTGGCCACGCGCCAGAAGATGAATGTCTCTTGCAACTGGGCGATGGTTCCCGGATCGGTGAAATTGGCCGGGATGGGATTAAAGGCAAAGGCGTGCAACCCACGGCCGTTCAAGTTATCGCCGTGGCAGAAATGGCAGTTCTGGAAGAAAATCTCCCCGCCCTCACGGACATACTTCAGATATCCCGTGCTCTTTTCATCCCAGGGGTTGGCGTTGGGCTTCATCAACCGGCCCATACCCTGTTCCACGATGTTGGCATTTGTAAATTCCTGATCGTACTTTCCCTCGGGATTGACGCGATACGGATTCTGTGACGTCTGAAGCACATAAGTCTTGCCATGCACCTTCGTGCTGGCCGGCGGCGCCGGATGTACGGTACGCAACTCAATCGGCTCCTCAGACTTCGGTTTCATCGCGTTGTACGAGAATCCGCCGATGAGAATCGGGAGCAGGATGAGATAGGCATACCGCAGCACCTTGTTGCCGCCGCTCTGCGCATCAAGGACGTTCAAAATCGGCTGCTTGAATTTCTTCCAGTCTTCCTCGTTCGAGGACACCCACATGAAGACGGCGACAAGGGACACCGTGCCATACATGGCACGCACGCTGAACGGGATCGGAGGATAAACCCGGTACTTCAGGTACAGCAGAATGAACGCCCAGAATCCGATACCCTGCCAGAACCTCGGGAGCGGCATCCCCATCGAACTCATCATGTAACTGAGCCCGGCAAAGCCCGCCACGAAGAGCGTTAACTCAAATAGCATCTGCATCGGCATATAGCCTTCGACCAAGCGCACGGTATTGGAGGGAACGACATCGAAGATCATCCCGACCAGCAGGAGAAGTCCGACGACTCCCACCAAGGCGCCCACTGACATCAATGCTTTCATGGGTAAACTCCCTTATGTCTACAGATAGACGGCCAAGATTATGAAATCTTCGGTGGCGGTGCGCCCGCCTTCACCTGCGACAAATAGTCGACAATCTTTTTCAACGCTCCGGCGCTCAGCTTTTGTCCGAAAATCTTCGGCATCAGGTTGTCGGGGAATCCCTTCACCACATAGGTGCTGGGAGCGACCACCGATTCCATGATGTACTCGGGAGTGCTATGTGCCGTTCCCTTGTACGCCGGATCCTTGATCCGCTGAGGTGCGTTCGTGGCCTCTTCCAGTTTCGGACCCTGCGTGCCGGTCGCGCCCGGGATGCCCGGAATCGTGTGGCAGACGACGCATTGCGCCTTGGCAAAAATCTGGTCAACCGGCTCCGACCCGTCGGCCAGTAACGCGCTGGCTGCCCCCGCAGGCTTGTCTTCTTGCTGCTTGGGACGCTCGGCTTCCGGAATGAATTTTTCGTAGGACTTCGTGATCTCCTCGAATGCCGGCGCTTCCCGTCCTTCGCGGACATACAACCACGTATCGACCGCCGCCAACTCAGGTAGCGACAGCGATATCGGTGGCTTGTGAATCTTGGGCATGGGGCTTTCTTTATCGTTAGTGCCCTTCACACCGTAACCCGACACTACGTAGCAACTGGGACAGGAATGTGACTCGGCGATGTATTCCTGGCCGTTTTCGGCGGTACCGCAGCCTGGACACGATTCCTTTTCGGCGTACTCGCGTTTGGCCGGGTTACCCTTTGAATACTTCGGATCTTCGAGCCGTTCCTTGCCTGCCCGCTCTGGGAGACCGAGCAAGTTGGGAGCCCGTTCGCCGAGCATGCCGGCATGGAAGGCATGGCAAAGCGGGCACTGCCCTTTACCGATTGCCCCTTGTACTTTATTTTGCCCGATGCCACCGAAAATGATCTTTTCACCTTCATCTGCGAGCTGCTGCGGGCTCATCGAATTGAAGTCGAGCTTTTCCTCTTTGGGAGGAAAGCCGCCCTCGACTTGAGGGAGCCAATTCCCGTAACCGGAGAGAAAGGCGGCAACGAAGAACATGAACCCGCCGATCTTCAGCAGCGCCGCGAGATTCGTAAAATATATCGCCATGACGAAGGTCGTGACGGTAATCATCACGAGAGAGACCGGCAACAACCGGTTTTCTCCATAGAAGTTATTCTTGTAGTTGGCGACGGCGATGAACATCAAGATCGCCGCGATGATACCAATGAAGGTTTTGAAGGTCGCCCGTTTCTTGGCGGCAGGATCGCTGATGGAGACTTGAAAGTAGATGAGTAAACCCGCTAGCAGGGCCAGGACCACCCAGCCCATTGAGAGAGCTTCATTGATCAGATTACCCACGGTTTAAACCTCCTGCGGCTACACCGGTGGGAGACGCGAGCATGTCTCCCACCGCGAGCCAAACTCAATAGGGATGGTTAGTGGCTGCCAGCGGGTTGCGGCGCGCCGCCAGGAACTCCCACTTTTTCGCCGACCGGCACTTTCTTGGCCGTCAAACTCCCGAGCCAGAACACGAAGAGGATGCTGACCCAGAAGAACAGCACGTTAAACGAAATCATGTTCGCGGCGAATCCCACCGTGTGGGTGTAGGCCCAGGGTGAGTTGTCCCGCATGATCTCGTTGACGTGCCAGAACAGCCTTACCGAGGAGCGGATATAGCCCATC
>DASTQY010000241.1:0-10011 GCA_035761525.1 Nitrospira sp.
TTCTTTGGAGCGCAATTCTATCTATCCCAGAGGAACTATGGTGAGAGTCCCTTGTATAGCTTTCTGTTCTCAACCTTCACATCCACCTGTTTCGAATATTTCATCGAAAGCTGGTCCGAGCGCCCAAGCATTACCGACCTCATCGTCACACCCATTGTCGGCTCGATCCTTGGCGAAGTGGTCTACCAGGCTACTCGACACATGCGCAAGGACGGCTTCACCACCGCTGAAAAGATTATCATCACGGTGATTAACCCCCTCTATGTTATGCAGAACGGCTATCACTGACAGAACCGGTTTTATAAGACGGGACCGACGAGGCAGTTCTCGAATACGATTTCAGCAGAGTCGAGGGATCGGTTGAGATGCCCACTGCAATCACAGGGCAATTCACAATTGAGGGGTGAGCAAGGCAGCGCCTCACTCACCCTCTCGACGATTGGATCATTTAGAAACCGCGACGACTCCCTTGGGGTGGATTTCCGCATATTTCATCCCACCCGCCTGTGACAAATTCTTTCGCGCATCTCGAACATAGGCGGTCGCTTCCCGCACAGAAGAGGCTTCGGGCAGCCTCAAGGCTTCTCTCAAAGACATGATGGCTTCATTCAGCCCAGGCACATTCCCGGCCCGCTGCGCCTCTTTGGCTCGATCCAGCGACATCTGAGCGTGTTCAAGTAGGTCGATGGCTTGCCCCTGGTTCCCTGCGATCTCGGCAGCACGGGCATGGTCTACTGCCTTCTCAATGTGGAGGTTGAAGAATGGGTTTTCCCTGGTCAAGTACACGCTTCGAGCATCGGTCACGACCGGATGAATCCGACCAGGGCACGTCGGATCGTCATACATCACATTGCCCTTATCATCCATTCGGGAGCTGCAGGCCGCCGTCAAATTCCCGGGCGTCCGATTCTCCCCAAGTCGACGTTTCAATCTTTCACAATCCATGGATGTCGAGGCACTTCCCGATTGATCGGCACAAGGCCCGGAACTGGTCGCCATCCGCTCGGCCGCTGGATCGATCCTCGTATCGGGAGATGTTTCCGCCGCAACAGACATGCGTTCCTCAGCTTGGGGCGTAACGGCTGACTCGGAATTGACGGCCGCGTCGGTTTGAGGAGTTATGGTGGCCTCAGAATTGACGGCTGCCTCGGTTTGAGGAGCGGCGGCGGCATCCGTGGGCGTTGTCTCAACGGGCGTGTCGGCCGCATGGGTGGCTGAGGCAAATACCAGGAGAAGACTTCCCGCACAACTGAGCACGACACGTTTATGTTTCATGGCCGCCTCCTTTCGGTTTACTCATCACGAGGTTTTCCTTACGGAAGTGCCAGTCTGTTGTAATTCGATCAAAGTCAATACTGGGCATACCCCTGGCGGCCGGTAATTTTACTAAGCTGAAACGATCAGTCTGGGTGCCTTGTCGCTGGCTGGTTTTGGGTGACAGTCCAACGCCCCGTCTCGCCGGTTCGTTCCGAGTCAAGGCCCATTACGATAAACTGACCCCTAATACGGATCGATGCCTGCCCACCTCCACGCCGGCGCTTCGTGGGGCCAGGGCCCATTCATCTCTCGGTCAGTACCCGATTTTCTGCCACAAGGCTTCGATATCCGGCCTCGGCGAGCGGCCAAAGACCTCCATGGCAAGCTCGCCGCGATTCGTAAAGATTCCATCGGCTCCTGCCAGTCTCACCATCCACATTTCCCAGCGGTCATCAATCGTCCAGGGAAAGACGATGAGTCCCGCCTGATGTGCCGCCCTCGTATACCAGGGCCAGGTGGGCACATAGCGTCTCCCAACCCCGCTTGACCATTCCGGTCCAAATGCCCAGCCGTACCCCCACGGTCCGATACCAGTGGCAAGTCTCTCAGCGACTCTCAGCACTCCTTCCCACGCAAGTCGTTTCAGCAGTGCCTCGTCCACGAGAAGGAGCCGGGAGATTTCCGGCGCCAACACTTTCAAGCGTTCCAGACTGTCGGGGTCAAACGACTGAAAGATCAGAGACGCGCGACCTGGTGCGCCCTGATGCTGAATCCATTCACGTCCTCTCAGCTCCTCGACAAGTTGGCGTTCGATACCTGAAAACCGATGCGCTCGTTTTGTTTCAATGCAAAGACCGATTCGAGGGGAGGTCGCCTCGGCAATCTCCAAGATTTCTTGGAGCCGCAGGACTCGGAGGCCATGGAAACTCTTGCGAGCCCGCTCGGGGAATGCCCGATTAAACCAATCACCGATATCCAACTGCTGGAGTTCGGCAAACGTGAACGTATCGACGCTATCGCCTTTACGTTCAGGAAAGACCTCATCAATATTCGATGTCCGAGAGAGGATATCATCGTGTATCGCGACCAATATGCCGTCCCGAGTACGTTGTAGGTCCAGTTCCAGGTAGTCCACTCCGAGTTCTCGCGCCATCAAGTACGCGGGTCGAGTCTCTTCAGGCGCCAGATAGGAGGCGCCTCGATGAGCAAGAAGCGTCGGATGCGCCAGACCCGCGTCATGTGCCAAGGCCTCGCCTTTGGACGGCAAGGCCAGAAGCCACAATGTGAATAACCCGCCGAGCAAGACCACGACACCGCTCGCCACGATGGTGAGGATCAATGTCGATATCCGGTTCATGACAGGGACTTCTCCAGTCTGATGGTGTAGCGGGTTATAAAGAAAAAGCCGGTCAGGTTCTAGACCCTGACCGGCTTTTTCCTCTCCAGCCGCGCCCGCGTGCTTTGTTACAGCCCTTACTCCACAGTGAATTCGGTCGTCATTCCGTGCAGGAAGTGCGGTTGCCCGGTAATCGCGTCCGGGACAAAGCAAATCAGTCCATATCGGCCAGGCTGAAATTCGGTGGTAAATTGCACGCGCTCCCCTTTCTCGATTCCAGTAATCCCTCCCACCAATTCTCCGGGAGGAGGACCCGCCGCGCCTGGCTCGAACGAGGCGATGACATCTTTGATGGTCGCGCCCGATGCCAGCTTCACGACAACAAGCTCATGGACTTGGGTGCCATGGTTCATCACTTCGATGGTGCGAAACCCGGATTCTATTCGCTTTGAGAGAACGAACTGATAATCAACTTGCTTCACGGTGAGCGACGGTTTGGGCGTGGAGACCCTCGTCGGCTTTCCGCCTCGGACGAACAGCGCCTTCTGCATCCCCAGCGCAACGTGCGGTACGCCATTCTTATCGGGAATCCAGCACATCAACACATAGTCTCCTTCGGTCAGATTTACCGTGGCAGACGCGCGACTGCCCGGCAGATGGGCATTCGGTCCCCCAGCATATTGCACCCATCCCGGCAGCCGATTTGGGTTCTCAGCAATGGCGGCACGGAAGTCCGCCGCCGATTTTCCCTGCAACAACCTCAAAAACTGGACATGGTGAAGATCCTGCCCTTCGTTCACAATCCTCACGGTCGTGAGACCGGAGGGGAGCTGGTCTGGACCGGTGAAGCCGTAATCATGGGCCACAAACACTACCGGTGCATGGTCGCCGGGCAGTGCAGCGGCATGCTGGAGATCATCCGCCCAGGCCGGCGCAGACGCCAGGACCATAAACACCATCATCGAACTGTATATTGAGCTTCGCATTGGACCCTCCCTCTGTTAACGCGCTCCACGTGAACGCGGTTGTGTCATGAGTTGCGAGGGTGACAGTAACACGGAGGTCCGCGACATGGTTCCTAAAACTATGCTAAGGTTTCCCTAAATTTTTCCTAACAGACCACATGATTCCCGACTCGATCCTCAATCTCCTCCAGACAGGTGTCTCGGTCATGGTCGGTACGCGGGATGCGTCCCTCATGCCCGAATGCACGCGCGCATGGGGCATCCACGTTGGTGCGGATCGTGGCACAGTCATCGTCCTTTTGTCCGAAGCCTTCGCCGGCCAGACACTCGATAACCTGCGTGAGAACGGTAGGATCGCGGTCACCTGCACTCGACCGACGGACCACATCACCTGCCAGCTCAAAGGCCGAGTCCGGAGCATGAAACCAGTCACCTCTGCCAATCGAGAGACAAGCCGGCAGTGGCACCGTGAGTTCATCGCGGAATTGAGAGCCATTGGCGTGCCCTCGGCATTGGGTGAAGCCTGGATCGTCGAACCAACCGTGGCCGTGGAAATGGCGGTCACCGATGTCTTCGATCAAACCCCGGGGCCTGGTGCGGGGAAAAAGATCAGTCGATGAAAAAGACGTGCCTGCAACTGGAGGATTTATGGGCATGCTTTCAAGGCACCGTTCCCGCCGCCTTGAGTACCTGTGCGAAAGATGGCACTCCAAACATCACCTTTATCAGTCAGGTCTATTATGTGGACCCGAAGCACGTGGCGATTTCGTTTCAATTCTTCAATAAGACGCATAGTAACGTGCGCGAAAATCCGTTCGCATGCGTCGTCCTCCTCGACCCGCGAACATTGCACGCCTATCGCTTTCGTCTCCGCTTCGATCATTCCGAATCAACGGGAGCGCTGTTCGAATCGATGTCGCTTCAACTCCAGGCCGTGGCATCGTACTCGGGAATGGCCGACGTTTTTCGACTGCTCGCCGCCGACGTCTATGAGGTGCTCGGCGTCGAACGCTTGGAGGGTTTCACCCGGCTGCCTGCTCCACCACCATCCGAACGCTCTTCACGGCTTTTTGTCGACTCGGGACTCGTCTCCCTGAGGCTCATCGCCGAACGCCTCAACAAGACAGAGCTGCTCGATGAGGTCCTTCAAGTCTCGCTCCAGCTTCTTGATGAGCAATACGGCTTCCAGTATTCGATGATTCTGCTCATGGATGAGCGGAATGCAAAGTTGCTGACCATTGCCAGCCACGGGTACCAGGAGAACGGAGCCGGCTCAGAAGTAGGAATGGGCGAAGGGCTGATCGGCATGGTCGCGCGTGCGCGGCGAACCCTCTATTTGTCGGCCATGGATCACAGTTTACGATACGCGCGAGCCGTGCGAGACCGCGCCGAAGCCATAGGACAAGCGGAAGCCGTCGCCCGTGAGATTCCGCTCCCGGGTCTGCCGGACGCAGCCAGCCAGATTGCCGTGCCGCTCGTGACTCGTGGCCGGTTGGTGGGTGTCCTGGCTGTCGAAAGCAAGGATCCGCTCGCTTTTCTCCCCCGCGAAAACACGCTGCTGACCGCAATAGGCTCGCATCTCGCAACCGCGATCGACCAACTCAGCCGCGAGACGGACGATGTGCCTGTGGAGCGGCCCAGACGTGCCCCGGTACCTGCGTCTCGGCCGGCGTCTACACGACGCTTCACCTTTTTTCAGAAGGACGACTGCATCTGCGTAGATGGCGGCTATCTCATTCGGAATGTGCCGGCGAGGATCCTCTGGCGGTTGCTGAGGCAGTATCGAGATGACGGCCGAGTGGAGTTCACCAATCGTGAACTGCGGATGGACACCTGGCTCGGACTACCCGAGATAAAGGATAACCTCGAGACTCGGCTGATTCTGCTTCGTCGACGGCTTGAGCAGAAATGCCCGGACGTACGATTGGTCCAGAGAGGACGCGGCCGCTTCGCATTAGAAGTCGATGTCGCGATCGACTTAACGGAAAAAGAATCGTAAACCCCTCGATGCGCTCCCCTACTTCCTCGAAGGCGGGCTTTATGAAGCGATAGAGTACTCAGTCTGCACCATGCCGCCAGGATAGGTACGTGTGGCGATATGATTGAGATGGATATCGTGCGGGAGGGAGCCGAAGAGTGGAATGCCTTCTCCGATAAGCACGGGTAGACGGCTGATGATGAGACGGCGTATGAGTCCTGCCCGTAGGAATTCTTGAATGGTGAGGCCACCGTCAACATACAGACGGCACGCACCGGACGCAGCCAGCTTGGACACAATCTCCGCCGGGGATCCCTCCAACTGCTCAACGACACCTCCGCGCGCACGCGCCACGGATAGATCAAGCGGATGATGGCTCAAGACGACCACTCGCTTGTTGCCGTAATACCACTTCTCGAACATCACAACTTTCTCGAACGTTTTTCTCCCCATGACGATCGCATCAATACCGGCAATGAATTCGTTATAGCCGTACTCTGCGCTGTCACCGCCACCCTCACCCATGAGCCAGTCGAGATCGCCGTTCGGCCGCGCGAGGTATCCATCGAGGCTCACGCCGACAAAGACCGCACATGCGGATCTAGCCTGGTCTTCTTTCATGCCCCCACCCTTACACTCTACTAGAACAGCGAGATCACGCCCACGACGATCTTTAGAATCCTAATCCGGAATCTCCGCCTCGACGAGTTTCCCAAGAAGGATGAGCGATTCCTGCCAGCCGAGATAGCACGCTTCGGCTGGAATCACGTCAGGCACGCCTTCCTGCACAATATTGACCTCCGTTCCACAAGAGACCTTCTTCAAAGCGACCGTCACACGAATTTCTCCAGGCAGGTTCGGATCGTCGAAGTTGTCCGTGTATCGAAGGCGTTCGTGAGGAACGAGTTCCAGATACTGGCCGCCAAACGAGTGGCTCTTGCCCGTCGTAAAGTTCGAAAATGACATCTTGAACGTGCCGCCGACCTTGGCATCCATGTGATGAACCTTGCCTGTAAATCCATTTGGCGGCAGCCACTTCACCATGGCATCGGCCTCCAGAAACGCTCGGTAAATCCGTTCTGGTGCTGTGCGGAATACGCGATGGAGTCGAATGGTATTGGTTCCCACGATTGTTTCTCCTTTCTCTAGTGGAAGCATAACCCGATTGGGCATCGCTTGTTGCTTTGTAGTCGAACGGGCTCGCACAAATCGACAGGAGCCCAATGGGATTCCACCTTCTCACGGCAACCGGGAGAGGATCGTCTTCATAAGCGATTCGAGCGCTGGGCGCATGGACTCGGCCGGATTGCCATCGGACGCGTCGAGTGATAGCGCGAGCGTATGGCTGCCCGACTTCGCAACCAAGACCGCGACGTTGCTCTGGTGCTTGTTAGCCGGCTTTAGGTAAACAAAGTACGCTTGCTCGCCGAAGCCCGAAGCCGGGGTCCGCGGCTCCTTGTCTAGCTTGAAACTCTTCAGTGTGGACTCCCATGCCTCCCACGATTTGGGGCCCGAATAGACCTTCAATTCGCCTGTGCCCACGTTGCAGATCCAGCCGCCCTGGCCGGCGGGCTCCGGATCGACAAATGGGTCGCTGCCGGTGGCAGTCTTGACGTCGGCCCGCGTAATCAACGAGCAGGCCTCCACGCCCGCGTTCGGCGCCTTTCGCTCCAGTTCCTTCTCGGCCTGTTGACGTGGCGTTTGTGCCTCTATTACTGCGGGAAGCAGCCACAGCGCGAGCAACAATGCGGCCCACACTTTGATCCTGGGGTTCATCGCATTTCCTTAGGTTTCAGATTACGGCTAGCATAAGCAGTGTCCGCGTCAAGGAACTGTAACGGCAAACTTTAGCGAATGCATCCTCTTTTCTATGGTCTAGATTCAGACTCTTCTATGTCAATCCTTATGAAGCAGCCGCCAAGCGGCCGCTGCTGGGGAGGTCCCTGACCGGCCGTACTTCCATGGTGCCGAACCGCACCGACGGAAACTTAGAGGCCACCTGGATCGCCTCGTTCAGGTCCCGGGCGCTGATGAGAAAAAACCCTCCGAGCTGCTCTTTCGTTTCAGCAAAAGGACCGTCGGTTACGGCTAATTTTCCGTTTCGGACTGTCACACTCATGGCCGCCTGAATGGGTTCGAGTGCCTCTACCGCAAGGAGATGACCGCTCTTCTTCAGCGCCTCGCAATAGGCCATGGTCTCTTCCATAAGGGCGTCAACGTCGCTCTTGGACATTGAATCCACCTTCTTCTCTTCATGGCAACACAGCAGCATATATTTCATGGCTTAGACCCTCCAATTTGACTGTGAAACGCTGTTCTTGACAGATAGTCGTTCGCGATGACCACAATCGACATCGAGTCTAGGCACAATTCAGTCCATTATTTAGGACGAATTGGCTGAAGTGGTCAACGAGCCTCCAAACGAATTGCTCCTCTGGGACGGGAAGCGAGGACTGAATGACCATCCAAGACAGACTGGCCGAGCTAGACTGGAAAGCGATCGAAGCATCGCTATGGCAACGCGGTTATGCCAAAACTGATGCGTTGCTTACGGTCGAAGAGTGTGACGCTCTCGTTGCCCTGTACAGCATGGACCAATTGTTCCGAAGCCGGATCGACATGAAACGCTTTCGGTTTGGTGAGGGGGAGTACAAATACTTCACATATCCCCTGCCACCGCTGGTCCAAACCCTTCGCGAAAACATCTATCCCCGTCTTGCGGTGATCGCCAACGCCTGGGCAAAGTCACTGGGTCAGCCGGAAATGTTTCCGCTGAGCCACGATAAGCTGCTGGCATTCTGTCGTCTGAAGGGACAGACGAAGCCCACACCGTTGTTACTTCGTTACGCTGCTGGGGATTACAACTGCCTTCATCAGGATCTCTATGGAGCGGTCGCGTTCCCGCTGCAGCTCACCGCCTTCCTCAGTCGGCCCGACCGCGATTTTTCCGGTGGTGAGTTTCTGCTCGTAGAACAACGACCGCGGGCACAATCACGCGGTGAGGTCTTGGCCCCGGAGCAGGGGGAAATCGTCATCTTTGCGACGCGGCACCGTCCCGTACAAGGAAGTCGCGGCTATTACCGAGTCAACCTGCGGCACGGCGTGAGCACGGTTCGCTCCGGTTCACGCTTTACTCTCGGCGTCATCTTCCATGATGCCAAGTGATGACCGTCAAGAGACGCGGCCCAGATAGGAGAATCGTTGCATGCGGATTGCCACGTGGAACGTCAACTCGCTGAAGGCTCGCCTGGAAAAAGTCATGTGGTGGTTGGACCGGGCGAAGCCGGACGTACTTCTGATGCAGGAAACGAAGTTGGTGGACGCGGATGCACCTGTCAAGACGTTCAATGAGGCCGGCTATGAGCTGGTGCACCATGGCGAGGGCCGATGGAACGGCGTTGCGGTCGCGAGTCGGTGCGGCATTGGCGACGTGATCACGAATTTTGGAGAGCCATTACGGCCACCGCGGACGTCTGAAACCGGTGACGATGAACCGCTGGCCGAGGCGCGGATGCTCGCTGCCGAATGCGCCGGACTGCGCATCATTTCAGTATACGCGCCGAACGGCCGGCTCGTGGGCTCGCCGTTTTATGAAGCGAAGCTGGTGTGGTTTGACAAGCTGGCCCGCTGGATCAACAAGGCCGTCACGCGGGAGACACCCGCCGTCATCGGCGGTGATTTCAATGTTGCGCCCGAAGATATCGATGTGTGGGACCCGCGCGCCTGTCATGGCGGGACACACGTTTCGGATCGCGAGCGGACGGCGTTTGCGCGGCTTTCGAGCGCGGGATTCGTCGATGCGTACCGATTGCATCACCCGGAACCAGGGCGGTACACGTGGTGGGACTACCGCGCCGGCAATTTTTATAAGAACTTCGGCATGCGCATCGACCACTTATTGGTGACCACCTCCTTAAAACACCGCGTTGTCTGGGCAGAGATCGATCGTGAGGCGCGGAAGGGAAAACCTGTACCCTCGGATCACGCACCGCTGGTCATCGACATTGATAAGCCCGGCCATCCGTTCGATGCCGGCTGGGCTTCGGCGGAGTCGCGCATTGCGTCGCGCCGGCACGAGCAGCGATGAATCCGTTGCAGGTTCACAGACCGATCGGCTAGCATGGCGCTCGCCATGTTAGCCCGAATTGTGCTGGTTCTCGCGTCAGCCGCCCTTCTGAGCTGCGGCGGGGGCGACAAGCATTTTCCCTCGTCCAATCCTCCGGAATACGACCCGACAAAGAGCCACGCGCCGCCGGTTACCCCACCAACGTCCAAGCCGGTGGTGCAGGACTCGAAACCGGCAGAGGAACCCGCTCTTGCCGTGCTGCCGCTTGAGCCGGCCCCGAATGAGGTGGGCCAATGGCGGAAGCTCGAATCCGAGAAACTGTACCCGCGCAAGAGGGCGGAATCGAGCTGTGAAGCACTGACGCAGCTCCTGCAGGGACTTGGCAGCACGCACCTACTGAATGGACGTG
>DASTQY010000242.1:0-7610 GCA_035761525.1 Nitrospira sp.
CTTCGTGCATCGTCATCTCGGCCCCACGGAAGCCGATGTGCGAGAAATGCTGGCCCTGCTGGGTTTGCAATCACTGCAAGCCCTCACCGACGCGACGGTGCCTCGAGACATCCAACTCGGTCGCCCCTTGGACATCCCGCAGCATCGCGGTGAGCAAGCGGTTCTACAAGAGCTTCGCGACCTCGCCCAGGAGAATCGGATCTATCGCTCCTACCTGGGGATGGGCTACTACGATTGCATTACTCCCCCGGTCATTCAACGGAACATTCTCGAGAATCCCGGCTGGTACACGCAATACACACCCTATCAGGCGGAGATCGCCCAGGGACGACTGGAAGCCTTGGTCAATTTTCAGACGATGGTCGCTGACTTGACCGGCCTGCCCCTTGCCAACGCCTCTCTGCTCGACGAGGCGACTGCCGCGGCCGAAGCCATGGCCATGTGTCTGGCAATCGCCCGGGGGACGCGACAGGAGAAGAAAGAATTCTTCGTCTCGCAGGACTGTCATCCGCAAACTATCGCCGTCTTACAGACCAGGGCGGAACCATTGGACGTCACCGTCCATGTGGGACGGACGACAACGATCAACTTTGATAATCCGCAATTGAGCGGAATGTTGCTGCAATATCCGACCACCGATGGTTATGTCGGCGACTACCAGGCGCTCGTTCAACAGGCTCACAAAGCAGGAATGCTGGTTGTCGTGGCGACGGACCTCTTAGCCCTTACACTGTTGCGCCCGCCCGGTGAATTTGGTGCGGACATCGCGGTGGGATCGAGCCAGCGGTTTGGCGTCCCGATGGGATTCGGCGGGCCGCATGCAGCCTTTCTCGCGGCTAAAGAAGAATACAAGCGGCAGATGCCGGGGCGCATCGCCGGCGTTTCCAAGGATCGCAGTGGGCAGGTGGCCTATCGGTTATCCCTCCAAACCCGTGAGCAGCACATCAGAAGGGAAAAGGCGACGAGCAACATTTGCACCGCGCAAGTCCTTCTTGCCATCATCGCGGGGATGTACGCCGTCTATCATGGACCGGACGGCCTCCGGCGGATTGCCGAACGGGTCCATGGCTTGGCGGCTGTACTTGCCGCAGGCCTGCAACAACTCGGTTTTGACATCGGGAGTCAGGAATTCTTCGATACCATCCACGTGCGTCTGACGAAGACGCAGTGTGAACAAATTCTCGTACGGGCCGATGACCAGGCCCTCAATCTCCGCCGCCACGAAGACGACTCACTGGGCGTCTCACTCGATGAAACGACCGAGGAAGGTGATGTTCGACGCCTGCTGGAAGTATTCGTCGGACATCAACGGTTGCCATTTACGATTCAGGAACTGAGTCAAACCGTCCGGACGGCGTACCCCGCAAACCTTGCCCGGACGACTCCCTATCTTACCCACGAAGTGTTCAATCGGTATCATGCCGAACATGAGATTCTCCGCTATCTCTATCGGCTTCAAGCACGCGACCTCTCCCTGACGCACTCCATGATTCCACTGGGCTCTTGCACGATGAAGTTGAACGCGACGGCGGAAATGCTTCCGGTGACCTGGCCTGAATTTGCCCGGCTGCATCCGTTCGCTCCGGCGGAACAGAGCCGAGGATATCAGGAGCTGTTCCGTCAACTGGAAGCCCATTTAGCCGAGATTACCGGATTCGCGGCCGTGTCGTTACAGCCCAACGCCGGCTCGCAAGGCGAGTATGCGGGGTTGATGGTCATCCGGGCGTATCATCGGAGTCAGGGAGAATTTCATCGCGATGTCTGCCTTATTCCGGTGTCGGCGCACGGTACCAATCCAGCCAGCGCGGCAATGGTCGGGATGACGGTCGTGCCGGTGGCATGTGACAAACAAGGCAACGTAGATTTGACAGACCTCGAAGCAAAGGCGGCTGAACACCGCGTGCGCTTGGCCGCCCTGATGTTGACCTACCCATCGACGCACGGGGTATTCGAAACCGATGTCAGACGCATCTGTCAGATCGTCCATACACACGGTGGGCAGGTCTATATGGACGGTGCAAATATGAATGCGCAGGTGGGACTCTGCCGTCCCGGCGACATCGGCGCAGACGTGTGCCATTTGAATCTGCACAAGACATTCTGCATTCCGCATGGAGGCGGTGGGCCGGGCATGGGGCCGATCGCCGTCGCTCGTCATCTCGCGACGTTCCTCCCCGGTCATCCCATCACAGGCCTCGGCGGGACTCAGTCAATCGGTCCGGTCTCAGCAGCTCCTTATGGAAGTCCAAGCATTTTGACGATCCCGTGGGTGTACATCGCGCTGATGGGAAGGGACGGCCTGATGAAGGCGACACAAGTGGCCATTCTGAACGCCAACTACATGGCCAAGCGGCTGGAAAAGCATTATCCGGTCCTGTATACCGGAACCGGCGGATTCGTCGCCCACGAATTCATTCTCGACCTGCGCCAATTCAAAGACACCGCAGGTATTGAAGCGATGGACGTGGCCAAGCGGTTGATGGACTATGGATTCCATGCCCCGACGGTGTCGTTCCCGGTCGCCGGTACTCTCATGATCGAGCCAACGGAAAGCGAATCCAAAGCCGAGCTGGACCGGTTCTGCCATGCCATGATCCTTATCCGCGCCGAAATTCAAGACATCATAGACGGACGTCAGCCTCGCACCAACAATGTGCTCAAAAACGCTCCACACACCGCTCAGGCGGTGACGGCCTCGCAATGGGATCGCTCTTACAGCCGGGAGCTGGCAGCCTATCCCGCTCCATGGGTGAAGGACCATAAGTTCTGGCCGCATGTCGGGCGCATCGACGAAGCCTATGGCGACCGCAATTTGATCTGTACCTGTCCGCCGATGGAACAGTACTCGACCTAGGTTGCTGGTCCCTTGTCCTACGTCAGGGACGGCAGTAGAGTAGACATCACGTCAATGGAATCTTGCTCATGGACGTGATCGATCGTCGAAATTTCCTCGTCCGCTCCGGTTTGGCTCTCGGGACTTCGCTCCTCGCAAGCGAGTTGCCTTTCCTCTCTCGATCGGGTGCGCTCTCTGCCCCGCCCTCTCGATCACTCGATTGGCAGGCGGTGCGAGATCAATTCCCGCTTTCCCGTGACCTCATTCACCTCGCAGGGTTTTTTCTTGCCTCACATCCCACGCCGGTACGCGAGGCCATCGAGCGTCATCGCCGCGGATTGGATGCTGATCCGATCGGGTATTGGCTGGCTCACGAAAAAGAACAAGAGGCGGCCGTGCTCCGGACAGCGGCGGACTATCTTGGCGTCGATCCAACCGAGATCGCCCTGACCGACAGCACGACTATGGGACTCGGATTGCTTTATGGCGGTTTAGCGCTTCAACAAGACCAGGAAATACTCACCACCACCCACGATCATTACTCGACCGACGTGTCGTTGCGGCTGAGAGCAGAGCGCACCGGCGCCACGGTGCGCCGGATCTCCCTCTATGAACAGCTGGGCACCATCTCGCGAGAGAGTTTGGTGGAGAAACTTGTGGGGCAGGTACGCGATCAAACCAGGATCGTGGCGGTCACATGGGTCCATTCGAGCACCGGCCTGAAGCTGCCCATCGCCGAGATGGCCCGGGCGTTGGAGAAAATCAATGCGTCCCGGGTCGAAAAGGACCGGATCATTTTTTGCGTCGACGGAGTCCATGCACTGGGCGTCGAAGATTTCCGTCTCAGCGACATCGGGTGCGATTTCTTTATCGCAGGGACACACAAGTGGATGTTCGGTCCTCGAGGAACCGGATTCGTGTGGGGGCATGAACGGGCCTGGCCATTCGCCAACGCCATTATTCCGACCTTTCATTCGGACGCCTACGATATGTGGATGAGGGTCATCCCGCCGCGACCGTTGCCGAAGGCAATCTACATGACACCCGGCGGATTCCATTCATTCGAGCACCGGTGGGCACTGGACCAGGCCTTCGTATTTCACCAAGCGATCGGCAAGCCGCGTGTGACCCAGCGGATCCATGACCTGAACGATCATTTAAAGCAAGGGCTTGCGAAGATGCGGCGAGTCACCCTGCGTACGCCGCTGTCTCGAGATCTGTCAGCAGGGATTGTGTGTTTCGAAGTGGCGGGACTGGAGCCTGACCAAGTCGTCCGTCGATTGCGTGAACGGGGCATTGTCGCCAGCGTCACCCCATACGCCACACAGTACGCGCGCGTGGCGCCCGGACTTCTCAATTCGCCGGCGGAGATCGAGACGGTCCTGAAAGCGATCGATGAGTTGAAGTAAGTCATGGAAAAAGCTGACATATTAGATCGGCATGCGAACCCCTTCTTTCGGGGCATTGTAGAGCACCCATTCATTGAGCGATAAGGGGCTTGCACATCCGCAGAAGGAAGGCTGATCGCATGTCTCAAATCCTCAACATGAGTGAACACACTACCGATGAGGAGTTGCACAGGTTGACCACACTGCTGCTGTTTCATTTGGTCGAGCGCTGCGGAGGTCAGGTCCAGTTCAAACTGGAAGACGCCCAACGTGTGCGCACCAGTCTCACGACCAAGATGGTGCAAATGCAGGTCGGTGATGAAGTGAGGCTTCGCATCATCGATCGCCTGCCAGAACTCAAGTAATCGCCCAATCTTTTGTGGCTCCATTGTATCTGGCTCTCTGTGACCTGCCTGCGGTGTTGGGATCATCCTGACTGACGCTTGTCCGCTTCATCGTCATGTGAAAGAATGCCGTCGAAGGTCGCCACTCCGCGAGACGAGCTGGCATATGCTGCACATCTCCGCACACGTCACCATTCCGGACTCAGAAATCGAGCTCCATGCGATGCGGGCTCAGGGAGCTGGCGGGCAACACGTCAACAAGGTTTCCTCGGCTGTCCACTTGCGGTTCGATGTAGGTGCCTCGTCCTTACCGCCCTTCTTTAAAGAAGAGCTGTTGAAACTGCGGGACAGCCGTATCTCCCGCGAGGGCGTGATTACCATCAAAGCACAGCAATTCAGAAGTCAGGAGCAGAATCGTGAGGATGCGTTGGAACGGCTCAGGGCATTAATTCAAAGCGTCGCAATCCCACGAAAGAAACGACGACCCACGAAGCCGACGAGGAGTTCCCAGCATAAGAGGCTTGAGAGCAAGAAGCGGCAGAGTCGACTGAAGACGCTGCGTCAATCGATTGAATAACCAGCTGTTCAGTTTGTGTTCACCCGCCCCACCCCGAAGCATCTAGAAGGTTCATCCACGGTCGGCTGCAGCGGGCGAGAAGGTGGATGACCGGCTCGCTTCAATCACATGCATTCAGAGACGTCCTATACCTGAGCGTGGTCTTTCATGATTGATCCGTTGACCGGCAGGTAAGGTGGTGCGCCCCGGCAAACTCGATGACAAACCAGTCCAGGGTCGGGCGGATGTCAGGAATTTCCAGGATACGGTAGGTCAGAACGGGATTTCTCAATAGCCGTTATTCTACCGAGGCGAGAGATCCCAGGATGTTGTAGCCCCCGTCGACGTAAATCACTTCCCCCGTTATGCCTCGGCCCAGCGAGCTGACAAGAAACAGCGCCGTGTCGCCGACTTCCCCTTGTTCGGTTGCTCGGCGAAGCGGGGCGAACTCCTTGTGATGATCGACCATTTTGCTGATGCCGGATACGCCACGGGCGGCGAGCGTTTTGATCGGTCCAGCCGAGATGGCATTGACTCGGATGTTGCGGGGTCCGAGATCATGGGCCAAATACCGGACGGTGGCCTCGAGCGCGGCCTTGGCGACGCCCATCACGTTGTAGTGAGGCACCACCCGTTCGGCCCCAAGATAGGTCAAGGTCACGACTGAGCCGCCCTGGGTCATCAAGGGGACGGCCGCTCTGGTCAGGGCAACTAAGGAATAGGCGCTGACGTCGAGCGCAGTAGCAAAACCCTTGCGCGTCGTGTTGACAAACTGGCCGGTCAGCTCCTCCCGTGGCGCGAACGCGATTGAGTGGACCAGAAAATCAAGCGCCCCGGCTTCCTTGCCGACGTGGACCATGAGCGTTTCAATCTGACCGTCGTCTGCGGCGTCACAAGGGAACGCCTTCGAGCCCGGCAGAGTCGCAACCAGTTCTTCCACATTTTCTTTGAGGCGGTCGTTTTGATAATTGAAGAAGAGCTGCGCACCCTGACTGGACGCGGATTGAGCGATGGCCCAGGCGATACTGTGCTTATTGGCCACGCCGATGATCAATCCTTTTTTGCCGCTCAGTAACATACTGTTCTGCTCCAGGCGGGATGCGAGAATATATTCCTGTCGCGTCCGATGATTACTCAGGGGGAAGATAGCATGATTGGCCGGGACTGTTCCAGGCGAGAGAATGGAGGGCACAGAGCCCGTGCGTGTCAATCTGTGCGATCACCAGAGTGCTGTTTTGGATTGGTATGGATTTGACCTGAGGGGAGAGGGAGTTTGAAGGTTTCTCGGTTGTGCGACGTGTCGAACAGCTGATGCACGACCCGGTCGAACGTGGATGAAGGACTTGGAAGCGAACCGATCTTGCCGGCACTTGGCTTGAGACGGACATTGCAGTCACGCGCGTCAATATTCCGTCCAGCTGAAGGAAACAGTTTCCCCATACATGCAGGCACGAAGTTGGCCGCCGGCCAAGTTGACTAGCAAGTCTTTCAGCGCAGATAGAACTGGTGTCGGTGGTCGCATCGAAATGCTGGTGGTAGGACAGACACACCTCTTGAACGTCTAGGGTGTTTTGTACTTGGCCATGATAATTCCACAACGAGCACACTCGACCGGCCTGCAGATGACAGTCAGAAACCGCGCAAAGTCATCCTGGAAAAGACTACCGGACAGTTAATGAGCCTGCCTGCGCAGTAGAGCAAATGCATCGAGCATCACATGGTAGGGGTAATGGGCATTACGTCCGCTCGGATTGGGCAAGAGAAACACCGGAATCCCGGCAAGTCGCGCCGGAGTAGGACCCAACGCCAGGCGGCTCGAACGGGTGATGTCCGGGAATAGGATGCGAAATATGGTGACGCCCAGCAACGCGATCGTTCGAGGCTGGTATCGCCGAATTTTTCGTTCGAGGGCGGAGGCCCTTGCCCGATACTCGCCCGGGTCCAGGTCATCGATTCCGGCACTTGGTCGATCGATGATGTTAGTGAGGCCCAGACGCCATTCGGGAAGTCGCCAATCCTCGCGAAAACTCAGTGGTTCGTCCACCATGCCCGAGTCAAAGAGCAGCTTCCAGAAGCGGTTAGAATGACCGGCGAAGTGATGCCCCACCGCTGCAGATCTCAACCCCGGGTTAATGCCTACAAAGATGACATGCAAGTCCGGTCGTAAATGGTCACGGAGCCTGGGTCCCGTTCTCTGTTTGGCCATCATGGTACTCGTGTCGGAGCTGAGGCAATTTAGCGTGATCCGGCTATTCTGCCACAGTGTTGCTGAGAGATGAGAGACCCCTACCGTTTCCTGTAGAACGCATAAACGACTGAAATTGCAAGGAGGGCAAGGCCCGATGGGATCGGGCACCAAGCTTGCTGAACCCTGTCACGATGCCCGCTGAAGGGCATACATTTCACAACCAGAGGAGGTGACACAGTATGAAACGCATGTTGTTCGCAATTATGGCAGTGGCAGTGGCGATTTCTTTCAGCGCTCCTTC
>DASTQY010000243.1:0-4178 GCA_035761525.1 Nitrospira sp.
TTCCACTCTGACCATGTCGCCTTGCTTAAATTGACATCCGCTGGAGCCCCCGACTGAAAAGCCGGAACCACGAGCGATGTCCTTGTTGGCCGCCTCATCGGTCGATCCGACAACGTCCTTCAACTGTGATGGATCCTTGGACGGCGCGGGCATTTGATGCTCAGTTTGTTGCTGGTTGGGATCGTTCAACGCCTGCATCTGCTGTTGAGCTTTTGAGGCGTCATGGCTTTGCATCTGTCCTTCGGTCGCAGGGGAAATTGGAATTTCGTGCCCTTCTTTCGGATCCTGCTTGCCGGTGGACATCTTGGCACCCTCTCCGCCCGCACACACCATGTTGGTGTCTTTCGTGAGACGAAGTTTCACTGATTGTCCATGATCGCCCTGGATGGAATACTCCTCGCCCTGCACCTGCTCGATTTTACCAATAATGATCTCAGGGCCACCCAACAGAACATGTGACGAACCCCCTCCTTCTACCCCAATCCCCTGTTGGCTCTTCTGTTGAGATGCTTCTCCTTTTCCCACCCCGGTCGATTGTTCCTCGGCAAAGGTATACCCTGCACAAATACCCACAAACAGCATGCTCAACACACCCCGTCCTATCCCTTGTGTCCAGTTCATCGGCTCCCTCCTTTCGAAAGTGACATTGTGGTTTCTTTGCCAGGTTGCCCCGTCAGACTATGCTGCCTTAAGGCAAGGGACTCGCAAAACACGGGCCTTACGAAGTAGCATTGGAAGCGTGGATAATGTGAGAGAAAAATGCCGTTCAGTCGCTGGATGCTGGTCAGACTGTCTTACGTAGGACATCGCGTCCTAGCATCTGGTTCGATCAATCATTCGATCAATGATAGGACGCAGCAACAAGTCCAACGACTCGGGATACCCCCAGTATAGAAAGCCTAGACGACATGGGATCTTTAGATACTCCCCTGTGTTTCCGCTTGGTTTGAATGGATAACCGAGGCAATTGCGGATGTGGTACTCATCATGGTACGGTGAGGCCGACTTCTGTGGGGCCAGATGTCCATGGTGCGTTCCTCTAAGGCTATTTTCTTTCTCCTCTTTCTCGCGGTTTGCGCCGTTCAAATCACGGGAGCGGCGTGCTCCGATGATTGCCTTCGCCAATCGTCCTCCACGCCCCATCCCGCACAGGACAGCCAGACAGAGCCGGATGGCGCGGAAGGGGAAAGCGCGTTGGAGTTGGCCCTGGCCCAGGGAGACGGCTTGCCCGTTATTCACCTCATCAGCCGTTGCGTCTTGGATACGTCATTGTGTCCGCGAAGCGCTTTTCTGTCAGACTGGTTTCGCCCTCCGACGGGCATCTGACCGCACACTCGGATACCATCTTCAACATTTTCAACATTCTGAGGCGCCGCTGTTCCACTCTGGAACGGAGGGAGGCTTGCGATGAGACGTTGGTTCATTGTCCTGTTCTGCAATATGCTCCTCGTCGTACTCAGTGCACGCGCAGGGGCAGACGTATCACTTCCCACATACGCCCTCGCTGACATCATCGGTATTGCAGTCGAGCGCAATCCGCTCGTTGCGGGCGCCCTAGCGGTAATTGATCAGAGCACCGGCCAGCGGACAGCGGCCGGTGCCTACCCGAACCCGACCCTCCACGGCGATGGTGGAAAGGGCTATTTGCGTGACGCCGGTCCCTTGACGAACGAAATACCGAGATCGGCGAACGAGTATATGGCCGGATTCAGTCAGCCGATTGAATGGCCGGCCAAAAGGGCTGCCCGGCAGCGGGCGGCAGAGGCAGGACTGGCCGGCGCATCGGTCGGTCTCGTCGAGACCCGCTTAAATTTGACCGCCGATGTGAAGGTGGCCTTCTATGACCTTCTTTTGGCGCAACGCGATTTGGATCTCGCAAAGAACAACCTCACGATCGTCGAGGATGTGCGTCGGATCGTCGGCGCACGTGTGAGGTTAGGTGAAGCGCCGCAATTTGAGCTCATCAAAGCGGAAGTAGAAGTCCTTAAGGCAAATCAGGCCGTGACGCGCGCAGAAAATACGGTCCGTGTGAACCGCGTCATCCTGGACACTTTCACTGCGGGCGCGCTCGGTCCTGCCTACGCCGTTTCTGGAGATTTTTTAGTGTTTCCGACCGGCCTCGATCTCGGGCAGCTCGCCGCTCGGTCGATCCACGAACACCCTTCCATCCAGCGTCTCGCCCGCTCGATTGACCAGGCAGATCGGACGGTGGAATTCGAGCGTCAGTCACGGGTACCCAACGTGAATTTGAACACGAGCTATGCCCGCGAATACGGCCGTGAAGGCTTCGACGTAGGACTCAGCCTTCCGGCGCCTCTCTGGTATCAACGCCAGGGAGAAATCGCCGGCTCGCTGGGTGCAAAACGAAGGGAAGAGGCGGAACTCCTTCGCACGCGCAATGAATTGCTTAGACAGGTGAACCAGTACTTTCAGGATGCACAGACAACTGCCAAGCTGATTGAAGTCTTGGAGAAGGGGTTGTTACGGCAGGCGGAAGAAGCCTTGCGCATCGCCAAATTCAGTTTTCAGCAGGGCGCCGCGAGTCTGCTGGAAGTCTTGGACGCTCAGCGGGTGCAGCGGCAAACCCTGTTCGACTATGCGCAGGCACGATTCGAGCTGTCTGTAGCCTTGGCGAGATTGGAACGTGCAGTGGGAGGCCTTCTCTAAATCGATGTGAGTGTGGACCGCTGAGTCATCCACTCGGCAGCCTGCACTCAAGCGTAGGACTTAGGAATCATATGTTCAACTTGATCTCACGCTTCACACAGTACGGGTGCCTGCTCATGGTGATGTTTTCAGCAGGCTGCAACAGCGCGGCGGAGGAATCGTCCGGCCAACACTCTACACGCAAACCTCATGAAACGGGAATCGTCACGCTCACGGCCGAGGAAATACGGAGCGGATCTGTCGTCGTTGAACCGGCCGTCCGTGGCGAGTTCAAGCTGTACCGAGATTTCCCGGCCACGGTGGTGCCAGATCATCATGCCACCGCGGATATCACTGCGCTGGTCCGGGGTCGCGTCGTGGACGTTTATGCCGATTTGGGACAACAGGTCAAGGGCGGCGACCTCCTCGCCATGATGTACAGCAGCGAACTTGGGATGGCGCAGTCGGCCTATCTCAAGGCCGTCGCCAAACTATACGTCGCCGAACGCGCATACGAGCGCGCGACCATGCTCTTACGAGAAAAGGTGATCGGGCTCGCCGAATCTCAACGTCGTCAAGGGGAAATGCTCAGCTTACGCGCGGAAAAACGGGAGAGTGAAGATCGGCTGCGCCTCTTGGGCATGAGCGAAGAGCAAATTGCCAAGTTGAACAAGGAACAAAAGATCCTCTCCTACGTGCCGATTACCGCACCGTTCGATGGCAGAGTGATCACACGCAATTTGACTAAGGGAGAAGTCGTCGAAGTCACCGAGAAGTTGTTCACGGTCGCCGATCTTTCAGAAGTCTGGGTGCTCGCGAATATCCCGGAAAAGGACATCACCTTCATCCGCGCCGACGCCGGAAGCGAGAAGTCAGGAGTGGAGCAGCTGGTAGAAGTACTGGTGACCGCATATCCCGGTGAAGTCTTCCACGGAAAAGTCACTTACGTCGGCGACGTCCTGGACGTGGCCACGCGCACGATGAACCTGCGCCTGGAATTACCCAACCCACAGCGTAAGCTGAAGCCGGAAATGTATGCCACGATCCGTGTCTACTCCTTACCGGAGCCAGGCGTGCTGATCGTGCCCGAGGCAGCGGTGCAACGCGAACGGGACCGGCGGTTTGTATTCGTCCAACGCGACGCCCATACCTTCGAAGCACGCGACGTCAAGCTGGGCGACGGCAACGGCGAAGTCGTCAAGGTGCTTGAGGGCCTCCAAGAGGGCGAACCGGTTGTCGTCAAAGGGGCCTATGTGCTGAAATCCGAACTGCTTTCCGATCAAATCTAGCGAGTCCGAAACCGCTTCATGCGAGACACTGTGTTCAACGCCCACGCTCCTTGTATGTTTTCCACCGGCCTAATCACCCATGTCGGCTTTTCTTGAATTAGCCCTTCGACAGCGGGTGTTGGTCCTTGCTCTGGCCTGCCTTATGGCCGCCGGCGGCATCTATTCGTTTCGAACGATCGCGATAGACGCCTTTCCGGACGTCACCACGGTCCTCGTCCAAGTCGTGACGGAGGCACAAGGACT
>DASTQY010000244.1:0-20153 GCA_035761525.1 Nitrospira sp.
TTTCTTTTATCCACGCGCAGGAGATTATGCGGCACAGGCGAAAGGCGCGACCAGCCTCGACACGATGATCAACCTGACCAATATGATGGAGGTGACAGCGGCAAAAGCGAAGGGCGGGAAAGGCAAAGATGCTGCCCTCGACGACTACCATAACCAGTTCCATGCCCTCCTGGACTCCTATTGCGATGTGCCGAAAGAACAAACAAAGACTCCCGCCTACGATATGGCGGTAACCCACAAGAAGGAATTGACCGCCATCTTTTGGCGTCTCTGGAAATTCAAAGACGATCAACCGCAACGCGATCAGCATCTGGATCTCTCGATCGCGGAACTGAAAGAGCTGCGGGAGACGTTGCAAACGATCAAGTAAGCGGCTGAGCAGCGCGGGAGGCAACTCATGGCGACCAATTTCGGGCACATCGAGCTGATCACCCAGGACCTCGACAAAGCGAAAGATTTCTATCAGAAGCTGTTCGGCTGGAAAGCCCGCGATCTACCGGATCTGCCTTACTCGCTCTTTAATGAGCACCTGTTTCCCACGGGCGGCATGATGAAGAGCCCGCAACCAGGATCAGAATCCTTTTGGATCCCCTACATCGTAACGGACGACATCAGCGGTGTGACCGAGAAGGCCCGGAGCCTCGGTGCCACGATCCATCGCGAGGTCATGGTTGCGGGACAGTACGGCTGGCTGAGCATCATCAACGATCCCACAGGAGCCACATTTGGGCTTTGGCAACCCAAAATGGAGCCGCCGCCTCCGAGAAAAAAGCCAACGGCCAAGCGCACGAAAACAAAATCGAAACGCCGACGGCGCTAAGCACGGCACAACCTGACACCGCAGTCCGCAGACCTCTCAACGGTCTCACTTGCCTTGCCATGCTGGAAGCCATGACTCGCAGCGCAAGGAATGCTCTTTGGGATTACGAGGCGCCGGTTGAGATCCTTGAAATCGTCGGAGCATTTGGTCGAATGGGCGATCCAGGTTCTCGCGCCAGCTGCACGATGAGCCCTGCATCATTAACGTGATGATGTTTTTCAGGAAGGCTCAATGAAACAACTGCTTGCTGGTATCGCATTGTTCCTCAGTATGGCCGTCGCTGTCGGATCCACACCGGTCGCTGCCGAGTCGGAAACCAAGAATCTCTGGCAACTTGCGCCGCCACAGCCGGATCCGCCAGCATCGCAACGAAAGCCATGGGTGCTCCGTGAGCGAGACATCACCCTCGACATGCAGCTTCTTCGAATATTGAAAGATCCAACAGCGAGACCGCACCCGCGGGTGACCCTCGAATTCTTCGACGGACATCGCTATGAGGTGGACATTACCTCGACCGTGTTACGCATCAACGATACCGCGGTCATCCGCGGGACGTTTAGACCGCCTTCCCAAGGCGAGTTTACGTTGGTGGCCAGCGGCAGTCTGCTGGTCGGCAGTCTGCAAGTGGGAAGCCGCTTGTACAGAACGGAGCACGTGGCCAACGGCAGGCTCAGGCTTATGGAACTGGACCCGAGTAAAGCTCCGCCCGAATAGCACCCGTTCACTATCTTGATCTGGTCTGAATTCTTCATCCAGAATGGAGAGGGGTGCAGGCAATGGCGACCGCGTTACCCGAACCGCAGCTCTGGACCATCGGCCATTCGACGAAACGCATCGAAGACTTCCTGGAGCTGCTGAGATCCCACCGCATTCACCGTCTCGTCGATGTGCGAACGATTCCCCGTTCGCGACATAATCCGCAATATGATACCGAGGAATTAGCGGCGCATCTGAAGAAGGTGAAGCTGACCTACCTTCACATGCCTCAGCTCGGCGGTTTGAGGAAAGCCAAGAAAGATTCCGTGAACATTGGCTGGAAGAACGCCAGCTTTCGAGGGTATGCCGACTACATGCAGTCGGAACAGTTCCAGCTCGCCCTCGAGCAACTGATGGCGGAAAGTCGTGAAAGGCCGACCGCCGTCATGTGCGCGGAAGCTGTGCCATGGCGCTGTCACCGATCGTTGATTGCCGATGCCTTGCTTATCCGGGGATGGGCAGTTCGGCACATCATGACGAAGACGAAGGCTGACACCCATCGGTTGACGCGGTTTGCCGTTGTCGAAGCAGATCGCATCACGTATCCATCTGTCTCATTTTCCGCAGAGTCTTGAAGCGTATGGGGTATGGCCTCCTCGCCGATGTCATCGCGCTAGTACATCTTCTCTTCGTATTGTTTGTGATGTTTGGTGCTCTATTCGCACTTCGATGGCCCGGCGCTATCTGGGTGCATGCTCCGGCGCTGATCTGGGGACTCATCGTCGAGTTTGCCGATCTCGTCTGTCCACTCACACCGCTGGAAAACCGGCTACGTGTCCTATCAGGTGAAGCCGGCTACAGGGAGGATTTTCTCTCGCATTGGCTCTTGACTGTCCTCTATCCTGAATTTCTGACTCGGGATCTCCAGTTCTTTCTCGGTGGATCACTCCTATTCATGAATATCGGCCTCTATGCCTATGTTTTGAGGAAGAGATCGAATCGGCGACCAACGAAGAGAAAAGAAGCCTACCCCTGCACCGGTGATCCGGCTGGACCGCGCTAAGCTGAAAGGCTCTGACGATTGTTGACCTGCGCGTGAATCTCTGGCTAGATGAGTAAGGCGAACTGCGTATGGAAAGGCATCTCTCGGACCACATTGACAGAGCCAGCTCATGCCATCACTCCTTGCACGACGAAGCCCTCTAGCTCCTACGACAGCGCAGCTGCAGCTTCTGGAGGCGACTACCGCTTGCGAACCATTTGATGTCCCGATGGAGCAGGCCGGCCTCCGCCCACTCAAAGCGACGGGCATTACCGTCCTTCAGCTCAATGTCGGAAAACTGTGCAATCAGACCTGTAGGCATTGCCATGTAGACGCGGCACCCGACCGCACGGAGAGCATGTCCCGTGAGACGGCAGCACTCTGCATCGAGGCGTTGGCCAAAACCGAGATACCTACCGTCGACATTACCGGAGGAGCGCCAGAACTCAACCAGAATTTCCGCTGGCTGGTCGAACAGGCCCGGAGCCTACAGCGACATGTGATGGACCGCTGCAACCTTTCGGTTCTCCTGCTGCCGGCTCAGGCGGATTTAGCCGAATTCTTGGCGGCTCACCACGTCGAGATCGTGGCGTCCCTTCCCTATTACAAAATGCACCAGACAGACGCCCAGCGCGGAGACGGCGTTTTCAAGAAGTCGATCGAGGGGCTCCAGCGACTGAATCGACTCGGCTACGGACGACCCAATAGCGGGTTGGTTTTGAATCTAGTGTACAATCCGGTCGGCGCGTTTTTGCCTCCAAAACAGGACGCCATTGAATCGCAGTTTCGCAAAGAGTTACACAAGGATCACGGTATTGAGTTCAATCGTCTCTATACGATCACCAACATGCCGATCAGCCGCTTCTTAGAATTTCTGGTTGAGAGTGGGAACTATGACGGCTACATGGAGCGCCTTGCTAACGCCTTCAATCCAGCCGCCGCAGCAGGCGTCATGTGCCGCTATACGTTATCCGTCGCGTGGGACGGCACGCTGTACGATTGCGATTTTAATCAGATGTTGAACCTCCCCGTCGATCAACGGGCGCCCAGGCACATACGAGATTTCAATCCTCTGGCGTTGAATGACCGATCAATCGTCACAGGGAATCATTGTTATGGCTGCACCGCCGGCCCCGGCTCGTCGTGCGGAGGCTCTGTGACCGTCTAGCCGCGCTGCACCCCGCTCCGTCAGCACTCAGCGTGTTGCGAAGGCACGGGCACTCTGCTATGGTGTCGCCCGTTCTCAGGTAGTAAACCTTCCGCAAATCGCCGCATGGTCTGGGATCCCAAAGACCCGTGGAGCAGAAAAAGCGACCCGCTTGAAGATGCGCTCAAGCAGGCGCAACTGCAATTCAAGAACCTGCTTCCCAGCGGCGGATTCAGAAACATCCTCTTGGCTGGGGCCCTCATCTTTCTAGCCTGGCAAAGCGCCTTCATCATTGGACCGGATGAAGAAGGCATTGTGAAGCGCTTCGGTATTCCGGTGCGGTCAGTTGGTCCTGGCCCTCATGTCAAGATTCCACTCGTCGAGTCGGTGCTGCAGCCAAAAGTCGCGAAACTTCACCGCGTGGAAATCGGCTTTCGCACGGATCGCCAAAGCCGGCAACAGATGATTCCACAGGAAGCCCTCATGCTCACCGGTGATATGAACATTCTAGCCATCGAATTCATCGTCCAGTACAAGATCAAAGAAGCCGCAAACTTCCTATTCAACGTCGCCGATATCCATGACACCATCGGCAAGGCGGCTGAAGCGTCCATGCGAGAAGTCATCGGCAAGAGCAAGATCGATGAGGCCCTGACGACCGGGAAAGCGCAGATCCAGCAGGACACCCAGGATCTGCTCCAGAAGATTCTGGATCAGTATCAGGCCGGTGTGCAGATCGCCGCCGTGCAACTCCAGGATGTGGATCCACCTGAAGCCGTGGCCGCCGCCTTTAAGGATGTCACCAATGCGAAAGAAGACCGTGAAAAGCTGATCAATCAGTCGATCGGCTATCGCAATGACATCCTGCCGAAAGCGAAAGGTGAAGCAGCACAGATAGTGAACCAGGCCAAGGGCTATGCACAAGCGCGCTTGAATCGAGCCCAGGGAGAAGGCAACCGGTTCCTGGCCACCCTGCACGAATACAATCAAGCGCGGGATACCATCAGCAAACGCATTTACATCGAGACCATGGAAGAAATCCTGCCGAAGATGGAAAAGATTATCATCGATGGAAAGGCCGCCGAGCGGTTGCTCCCCTACTTACCTATTGACCGGTTCTCCAAGAAGCCCCCCGTATCGGCGGAAGGACGCCAGCCATGAGCAAGCAGGGGCTGACCATTGCGGTGATCGCCGTCTTTATTGGTCTCTTGGTGCTGGGCGCCTCGCCGCTGTTTGTGGTTGATGTCACCCAGACGGCCATCGTCGTGCAACTAGGCAAGCCGGTTCGCACCGTCATGGAACCCGGCCTCTACGTCAAGGTGCCTTTCGTTCAGGAAGTGACCTACTTCGACAAGCGCCTTCTGGATTACGATTCGGATGCCCAAGACGTCATCACGCAGGACAAGAAAACGTTGCTGCTCGACAATTTCGCCAAGTGGCTGATTAACGATCCATTGAAGGTCTATCAGAATTTTCAAAGCCAGCGAGGGGCGTTGCAGCGGCTTCACGACATCATTTATTCCGAGCTGCGGGTGGAATTGGGCCGACATGATCTAGCCGAGATCGTATCCACGGCGAGAGCCGAGCTGATGAAGGTCGTCACCCAGCGGGCCAACGAAAAGGCCTCGGCCTATGGCATCACGATTCAGGACGTGCGGATCAAGAGGGCGGATCTGCCGCAAGAAAATGAAAAAACGGTCTTTCAACGGATGCAGGCGGAACGGGAGCAACAAGCCAAGCAATATCGTGCTGAAGGCGCGGAGGAAGCCCAAAAGATTCGGTCGGACGCGGAAAAGGACCGTGAAATCATTCTGGCGCAAGCCTATAAGGAATCGGAAGAGCTTCGCGGTTCCGGCGACGCGAAAGCCTTCCGGATTTATGCCGACGCCTACCGACAGGATCCTAAGTTTTTTGACTTTACCAGATCTATGGAAGCGTACAAGAAGAGCTTCGATGACAAGTCCACGGTCGTCATGACCCCAGACTCAGAGTTTTTCCGCTATCTCAAGCAGCGCTGATCCGTCAGGAGAGCCCGACCGTTTCACCGGTTTGCGGATCGAGGCCAATGCGTTCTCCGGCCGGTTTCTTCGGCAACCCCGGCATCAACTGGATGCCGGAGCAGACAGCCGTGAGAAACCCGGCGCCTGCAAGCAATCGCACCTCTTTGATGGGCAAGGTAAACCCGCTGGGACGACCTTTCAGCGCCGGGTCGTGCGAAAGCGACAGCGGCGTCTTGGCCATACACACAGGCAGTCGCTCGTATCCCAACTGCGTGGCCAGTTCCATGTCCTCTTCAGCCTGCGGCTCGAATGAGACCCCTGACGCGCCGTACATCTTTGTGGCTATAGTTTCGATCTTCTTCTTTGTCGGCCAAGCCTGATCATATAAGCAGGAAAATGATGCTCGCAGCTCAGCGGCGCGGATCACCGCCCGCGCGAGTTCTTCCGACCCTTTTCCGCCGTCCGCGTAATGGGTGGAAATCGCCGCTTCGGCCGCGCCGGCCTTACATGCCTGTGCTCGCAGCCATTCCAATTCTGAAGGCGGATCGTCCTTGAACGCGTTGACGGCCACGACGACCGGAATACCATGTGCCTTGACGTTGGCAATATGTTGTTCCAGATTTGCGAATCCTCGCGCGAGCGCTTCCTGGTTGGGTCCGGAAAGGCTGACCGGGACGGGGGAGCCTGCTTTAACCACGCCTCCCCCACCATGGAGTTTGAGCGCGCGTAACGTCGCAACGACCACGGCCGCCGCCGGGACGAACCCCGACAGTCGGCACTTGATGTTGAAGAATTTCTCAGCGCCGAGATCGCTCCCAAACCCGGCTTCTGTGACCACATAATCGGCGCAGCGCAAAGCCATGGCGTCAGAGATGACCGAACAATTACCATGCGCGATATTGCCAAACGGACCGGTGTGAACGAATGCCGGTGTCCCTTCGAGCGTCTGAACCAGGTTAGGCAGTAGGGCCTCCTTCAGGAGCAAGGCCATGGAGCCCGCGCACGATAAGTCCTCCGCTCGAACCGGTCTTCCCCCCGTGCTCACCCCAACCACAATTTGGCCAAGCCGGCGTCTCAAGTCAGCCTGACTCGACGAGAGGGCCAGGATGGCCATGACCTCCGAGGCTTCAGTGATCACAAAGCTCGCCGGACGACACCGGGCGCTCTCGTCGAGCGAGATGTGGCGGAGCGCCCGGTCGCTCACATTCAACGATCGTGGCCAGCTCAGGCGAGCCGGATCGATGCCGAGTGCGTTGCCATGGAACAGGTGGTTGTCGATGAACGCCGACAACAAATTGTGACTGGCTGAAACGGCGTGAGCATCCCCCGTCAGGTGCAGGTTAATCTCTTCCATCGGGAAGACTTGAGCGCGGCCACCGCCGGTTCCGCCTCCTTTGATTCCGAATACCGGTCCAAGCGACGGTTGGCGCAATGTCACCACAGCACGTGTGCCGACTCGGCAGAGTCCCATCGCCAATCCGATCGAAGTCGTCGTTTTCCCTTCTCCCAACGGCGTCGGATTGATCGCCGTCACCAAAATGTATTTTCCCTCCGGCTTGCCTTTCAGCCGATCCAGCGCCTGGAGAGCCACCTTCCCCTTGTATCGTCCATAGGGATGCAGTTCATCCGGGGAGAGACCAAGTCGTTTGGCAATGTCCTGGATAGGGAGAGGTCGGTACGCTCTCGCGATCTCAAGATCGGTCATGGGGTTGGTGAGATGGAAGGTGCGGCCAGTGTCGTGTATACCACGGCATCCCTGCGCAGACCGGACAAAAAAATACGCGCTATGTCAGACGACTAGCGCGTAATCAGGCTCGCTGGAAGAACCATTTAGTCGAGAATGTATTTCGAAGGATCAAATGTCTGGCCGTTCACCTTGACCATGTAATGAAGATGCGGGCCAGTGGCGAGGCCGCTGCTTCCTACCAATCCCACCACATCGCCGCGCTTCACACGCTGCCCTTCCTTCACAAGAGCCTTGGCCAGATGTCCGTAGAGCGTCTCGATACCAAATCCATGATCGAGTTTGACCACATTTCCCAGCTTCGAATCAAACCCTACATTCGTGACACGACCCTGTGCGGGCGCCTGCACTGGCGCGTTGGCGGCAGCCCCGATGTCCAGCCCATCGTGCCACGCCGGCTTTTCTGTAAATGGGGACACGCGCGGTCCGAATCCTGAAGTCACCCAGCCTTTGACCGGCCAAATGGAAGGGGTGGCAGCCCAGCGGGAGGATTTCTGTTCGGCAGCGAGCGCGAGTTCCTGAAGGGTATGTTCTTGCACATCGGCTTCTTTGGCAAGCCAGACAATACCTTCCCTGACAGCAGCCACGAGCTCTTGTTCGTCAAGATCCGTTGACTTTGAGGTGTTCAGCTCAATTAGGCCATCGACGGCATTCGGTTGCTGAGGCACGGCACCACTGCGAATGAGCTTGTCCGGGGAGTTCAGCGTACTGCCCTCGGGAAGCGGGGTTTCTTCACCACCGCGCCCGTTTAACTGGTCACCCGTCTTTGGCATTTCAATACCCAGCATGACTCGAAGGCGTTGGTTGACCTCCTTCATGCTGGTCAGACGCTTTTTCAAATCATCGACTGCTGTGGAGAAGGCCGCAGTCTGTTGACGAGCGCTGAGCGCTTCGCTACGGAATGCCGACAACTCCCAGACTTCGCCTGTCCTAACCACGTAGTGGGAGATCACTAGAACATCGGCCGCAAGGAGAATTGCAGCTAAAATCAATATCTTACGGACGAATTTCCTTGGAAAGCTAAACCGGAGTGGCTTGGCGGTGGAACCACGGAAGATTACCACCGTATAGGAATCGTTGGACTCAACGCCGCTGACTTGTCCCATATCCCTCACCCCCTGCTGCTAAGGGTGCCCCTCCGCATGCCCAATCATAATTGCGAGTGTACCCATCTAGGCAGCGTTGGTCAACCCCTCAATTGGTCAAGAACCACGCATCCAAATCTCAATCACTAGCGGTTTCCCGATGGACCCACGCTATATATCGAGGTAACCCTTTTGTCACTTTCAGAGCAATGATTTCTGGAACCTCGTATGGATGCATCGAGCCTATTGTTTTTGCCAGGGCAGCGTACCTGCGGCCAGTCGTTTTCAGGATCAGCAGTGCCTCCCGGCTTTTCTCAATGCGGCCCTTCCATCTAAAAATCGAGGTTACCGGCGAAAGGACGTTCGCACAGGCTGCCAGCTTCTTCTTCACAACTGCTTGCCCTATACGTACCGCTTCTCGCCGGCTGGGCGTCGTGATCAAGATGACGAGAATCTGAGCGTCCGTGTTCCTCATGGGCCGACCTCCCTAAAATCCCAATTGGCGGCAACGGCCACGAGGACCTTCAGGGCCATTGCCTGAGCAAATACCGTGCCCTACCTAGAAGCAAAAAAGATACATGACTAAATATTTCAATGCCTTAGGTCGTGTTATTGGACTTCATGCTCTAGGATAGCCAAGGAAAGACTCGTAGGAAGCGACTGATGGTGCAGTATTACGTAACAAAAATGAACAATTATTGTCCTCAGGTGAACTGCGTACCACATCCCAGTCGAACAGCACAGCGGGCAGCAACATGACTGGGTCGGGCCGTGTTGAGTGGACTGGATTGACAGCCTTTTCGAGGCTCACTTATGATGCCTCAAAGAGGAAAAACCGGAGGCGATCATGGGTTACACCATCACTCCCACTGAATTGAAAAGCCGGCTCGATAAAGGCGAACAGCTCGTCCTCTTGGACGTCCGAGAACAATGGGAATTCGATCTGGCCAAGCTGAACGGTTCGACGCTCATCCCCTTGGCAACGCTTCCCCAATCGCTGGGTAAACTCAACCGCGAAACCGAGATCGTTGCGATTTGCCATCATGGAATGAGAAGCGCCGACGCGACCAATTTCCTCCTCCAACAAGGATTTTCCAACGTGAAGAACCTGGTGGGAGGGATCGATGCTTGGTCAGCGCAAGTAGATCGATCAGTTCCGAGATATTAATGTCCGCCTGCGTGACGCAGTGACGCGCCATCCGTCAGTGTGCGCGAGACTGGAAGTACTCAACCGTCTTCTTCAGGCCTTCGACCAGATCGGCTTTCGGCTCCCACGATTGTTCTTGACGCAGTTTGGTGTTGTCGATGACACTGCGCGCCTGCTCACCCTTCTTGGCAGGACCGTGAATCTCCTTGCAAACCGAGCCCGTATGCTGGACTAAGATCCTAAACAGATCGTTGATGGACGTTTCGACGCCCGTACCTACGTTATACGTGCCCTGCGTTTCCTGACCGATCATGGCCAAATTGGCTTCAACGACGTCATCGACGAAGACAAAATCGCGCGTTTGTCGTCCGTTCCCATTGATGACAGGTTGCTCATTGTTCAGCATCTTCTGAATGAAGATCGCCACGACCCCTGCTTCTCCCTCCGGATCCTGCCGCGGTCCATACACATTGGCATACCGAAGGCTGACGGCTTGAAGCCCACTGACCCGTTGGAAGTACGAGAGGTACTGCTCGCCGCACAGTTTGCTCAAGCCGTAAGGAGACAACGGCTTCAGCACGTGAGTTTCGGGAGCAGGATACGTTTCCTGTTCGCCGTAAATCGCTCCTCCCGAAGACGAAAAAATGACTTTCCGTACACCGTGTTTGACGGCTTGCTGCAGGACATTCAACGTTCCGAGGATATTGACCTGCGCGTCGAACATGGGATCTTCCACCGACTTGCGCACATCCATTTGTGCCGCTAAGTGCATGACGACGTTCGGCCGTTCGTTGCGAAAGACCCGTTCCAGCCGCCAGCTTTGAATGTCCATCTTGTAAAAACGGGCCGCACGATTGATGTTTCTGCGTTTTCCCGTTATCAGATTGTCGACAACGACCGCCTCATGTCCCTCCATGACAAGCCGGTCGACCAGATGCGACCCGATAAATCCCGCACCGCCCGTTACCAACACCTTCATGCTTCCTCCCGTCCTTCGCGATCACCGCCTATGAAGACGCGATTATACCCCGACGCAGAAAGCTGACAAGGATTTCCCGATTCCCTTTTCGGCCTTTAACCGGAGAGTCCAATGTACCGGTACTGTGGAGTCCAAGCCGAGCGGCGCATTCAATCACCCGCTCCGTCACGGCGCGGCGCTGCCCGTCATCTCGTACGATGCCCCCAGCTCCAACCTGGCCTTTGCCGACTTCGAATTGCGGCTTGATGAGCGCGATAACGCGGGCACCTTCACGCAACAAAGGCACGACACTCGGCAACACCACCGTAAGCGAGATAAAGGATACGTCGATGACGGCAAGGTCAATTGGTTCTGGTATGAGCGACCGGTCCACATACCGGATATTCGTGCGCTCAAGTAAAATGACGCGGGAGTCCTGACGCAACTTCCAGTCGATAAGCCCATACCCGACATCCACCGCATAGACTCGTTTTATACCGCGTTGGAGAAGACAATCGGTGAATCCACCGGTGGAGCAGCCGACGTCTAGTCCGACTAGGTGCCGCGGGTCGGCCGAGAAGGCATCGAGACCCGCCGCAAGTTTCTCGCCGGACCGGCTGACAAAGGGAGCAGCTCGTTCGATTTCAATGCGCGCGCCACGCGGCACGAGCCTTGCGGGCTTATCGACTACCGTGCCATCGACCAGCACCCCTCCAGCGAGGATGGTCCTGACAGCCACCTCACGGCTGCTGACCAGGCCATGGCTTACCAGCAGACGATCCAACCGCTCTTTTCCAACGGGCGCTTTCGAATTCATCAGATATGAAGAGGGAATCGAAACAGAACCAGGAGGGCACACGACTGAAAGGACGTATCGCGAAATCAACAAGACGACTCGTCGGCGGATTCTTCGGCTTCTTCGTCGGGTGAGAACGCATGGAGTCGTTTCTTCCCGTTTCTATCCTGAACAAGCACTTCCACTTTGCGTTCGGCATCCTCCAAGATCTTTAGGCAGCTCTTGGAGAGACGAATGCCCTCCTCGAAAATCTTGAGGGATTCATCCAGGGGAAGATCCCCTTTTTCTAATTCGCCGACAATGGCTTCCAATCGCGCCATCGCCTGTTCGAACTTCACTCCGCCCACAATGATACCGTCCTCTCACCTTGTGAAGGCCCATTATACCGAGCCCACCAGTGGATTTACACCAGTGGATCGGGCACCACGCGCTTGACCGTACAGTCGAGCTCACCCTGTGCCAAGCGCGCCACGAGTTCTTCGTCCACTTCCACATCCAGCGCGCTGCGAAGAATCGTGCCATCGCGGGCGCGCATGAGTATGCTGTATCCGCGACCCAAAATCGCCAGCGGGCTCAGGTGTGTCAACTGCGCCGCTATCGCAGCGATCCGTCGTTTTCGTGTTTCGTTCAACACGAGGATCTGGCGTTCCAGACGGTGGACCAGTGTTGGAATGAGCGAGAGGCCACGCTTCACATAAAACATCGGATTGAGGCCGGCTAGTTCTCGTTGATGTTGACGGACCAGATCCCGACTCACCGCCACCCGCTCGCATACAAGCGTTTTCAGACGGCCGATGGTTCCGTCGGTCCGTTGCCACTCTCGCCGGATGCGTAGCTGGACTTGCGCGAGGCCGTTGATGGAGGCGTCCAACCGCCGCTGCTCCAGCACACAATACCTGGCCATCGCATGGCCGTTGCGCACCGTCAAAGCCCGCAACCGCTCAACCACGTCAGCCAAAACGGGCACGACAGTCTCCGCAGCTGCAGAAGGGGTCGCCGCCCGGCGGTCGGCGGCGAAATCGGTCAGCGTCACATCTGTCTCGTGTCCTACCGCAGAGACGATCGGGATACGAGAGGCAGCCACGGCGCGGACAACGACCTCTTCGTTGAAACTCCAGAGATCCTCCATGGAACCTCCACCGCGACCCACAATAATCACATCCGCCACAGCCTGTTCATTCAACAATGCCACCGCATCCGCGACATGTTGACCAGCGCCTTCTCCCTGGACAGGCACCGGAACCAGAATGATATGGAGAATCGGCCACCGCCGATGGAGGACCGAGAGCATGTCCCGAATGGCCGCCCCGGTCGGTGAAGTCACCACCCCAATCGAGGACGGAAATGCGGGCAAGGGTTTCTTCCTGGCTTCATCGAACAGGCCTTCAGCAGCAAGTCGCGCCTTGAGTTGCTCGAACGCCAACTGCAATGCGCCGATGCCTTTCGGCTCAACCGTTTCCAGAACGATTTGATACTCTCCCCGTGGCTCGTAGACGGTCAACCTACCACGGACGATGATGCACATGCCTTCTTGAAGCGTAAACTTGAGGCGTAAGGCGCTTGATCGAAACAGCACCGCTCGGATCTGACTGGATTCGTCCTTGAGCGTGCAATAGATGTGACCAGAACCTGGCATGCGAAGGTTCGACACCTCTCCTTCGAGCCATACGTCCGAGAATTGACCTTCGACGGTGGTGCGGAGTAAGCCGGTGAGTTGGGAAACGGTCAGCACCGACTTTGAGGGGTGGAATAAAGTCTGTTGCCTTGTGGCCGACATCCTAGTCAGTGAACCGGATCCGTTCGATTGACAGCGCCTTGCCGATTCGAGCATCCAACTCGATCAAGGCAGCGCAAAATACGGTGGGGCCGCCCGCAACCTCGAAGCGCCGGGGCATGCCCGTCAGAAATTTTTCGATGGCAAGCTCTTTCTTCACACCAATCACGCCATGCAGAGGCCCTGTCATGCCGATGTCGGTGAGATACGCGGTGCCTCTGGGGAGAATCTGCTCGTCTGCCGTCTGCACGTGGGTGTGGGTTCCGACCACCGCCGTCGCCTCCCCGTCGAGATAATGGCCCATCGCCATTTTTTCCGAGGTGGCTTCCGCATGCATGTCAACGAGCACTGCAGCGACCAGTTTCCTCAATCGCGACATCTCGCGCTTAGCGACTTGGAACGGACAATCGAGCGTAGGCATATACGCGCGCCCCATCAACTGTAAGACAGCGACTTCTTCACCGTTCTTGGTTCGAATCACGACGCTGCCCTGCCCTGGTACGCCTTCGGGATAGTTGGCCGGTCGAAGCAGCCGCCGCTCGCGCGGGAAATAATCGAGAATCTCCTTTTTATCCCAGGCGTGATTGCCGGTCGTGATGGCAGACAGGCCCATCCCGAACAGTTCATCGGCCAGGTCAGGCGTGATCCCGAACCCGCCGGCCACGTTCTCGCCGTTACCAACGACCACATCAATCTGACGCTGGGATACCAGACGCGGAACGGCCCGTGCCACTGCACGCCGTCCAGGCTCTCCCATGATGTCGCCGATATACAAGACTTTCATTTGGCGTACTCGATGTACCGGCTCTCGCGGATGACGGTCACTTTGATCTGACCGGGATAAGTCAACTCTTGTTCGATTTTCTTGGCCAATTCCCTTGAAAGCTGAAAGGACTCACTGTCAGTCACGTCCTCCTGCCGGACAATCACCCGGATCTCTCGTCCCGCCTGGATGGCGTACGCCTTTTGGACGCCCTTCTGGGCGTGAGCAAGCGATTCCAACTTTTCCAGCCGCTTGACGTAGGATTCGAGCGCCTCACGCCTTGCCCCCGGGCGAGCGGCCGACAGCGCCTCAGCGGCGGCCACCAACACCGATTCCGGACAGATCGGCTCGACCTGTTCGTGATGCGCAGCAATGGCATTGACGATCTTTTCACTCTCGCCATATTTCTTTGCTATCTCCGCCCCGAGCATGGCGTGGGGCCCCTCTTCCTCGTGGCTTACCGCTTTTCCGATGTCGTGCAAGAGCGCACCTCGCCTGGCCAGCCGTACGTCCAAGCCAAGCTCGGAGGCCATGATGCCACAAATATAGGAAGCTTCCCGAGCATGGTAGAGGTTGTTTTGTCCGTAGCTGGTCCGGTACTTCAACCGGCCCAGGACTTTGATCAGCTCGGGATGAAAATCCGAAAGGCCCAACTCGAAGATGATCTTCTCGGCTTCTTCGTACATCAGCTTGTCGATATCGACTTTCACCTTTTCGACGATTTCTTCGATCCGCGTCGGATGGATGCGTCCATCATGCATCAACCGCTCAAGCGAGACCTTGGCTATTTCCCGCCGCAAAGGATCGAATCCTGAGATGATGACCGCCTCGGGCGTCTCATCGATGATCAGATCGATTCCGGTCGCCGCCTCGATGGCACGAATGTTGCGGCCTTCCCGGCCGATGATGCGTCCCTTCATGGCGTCGTTAGGAATGGGCACGACTGAAATCGTGGACTCAGAGACATAGTCCCGCACCACGCGCTGAATCGAAGTCGTGATGATTTCGCGCGCTTCCCTTTCGGCATTCTCCCTGGCTTCTTCCAATGTCCGTTTGGCAATGCCGGCCGCATCGAGACGCGCCTGACTTTCCATTTCCTGCAGCAGATGTCTCTTGGCTTCGTCGGCGGTCATGCCGGCCACACGCTCAAGCGCCTCGCGATGCTCTCTTTCGGCCTGGGCGCAGGCGGCTTCCTTTGCGATAAGTTTCTCTTCTTTCCTTATCAATTCCTGGTCACGTTTTTGGCAGTCTGCGTCTCGCTTGTCCAGCACGCTGATGCGCTTATCAATGGCTTCTTCACGTTGCACCACGCGCTTCTCGGTTATTGAAAGTTCCAGCAGCTTGGCCTTCTGTTCCTTTTCCAATTCCGCTTTTGACTGAAACACCAAATCCTTGGCTTCGAGTTTGGCTTCCTTGACGATGTTTTCAGCTTCGCGTTGGGCGTTTTGGATCGTTTGACGGGCCTGGTCTTCTTCCTGAGCCCGTTTTGCGGTCGCCGATGAACGGCGCGCCAGTTCAAACAGACCAGCCCCGAGTAACGCTCCTACCAATCCGACGAGTATGTACATCACAATGGAGGTCGACATAGGACGGCCCCTTTCACGATTGAGGCGCCAGGCAGTCTCGCCTCACACAAGCTATAGTCGAGAAGGGTATAGGGAAGGCAGGAAGGAGACGATTGAAACGAAAGACACTAGACCGGACCGGCTACCCCGAGTACCGACTCCGCAAGGATGAACGTGGTGTTGGCAGAACGGAACGCGCCTGTTTCCATCCGGACACACTCCCGTCCGCTCTGGGATAACGGCTCACTCGTGTGAACCTCGAGCGCACCAGGCGGGGGGGATCTGAAACGGAAACCAGCGCCGGCCTACTCCGGCTCAAAGCCGGTTCGGTCGGCAGCACGTGCTCCACTAGCCTGTCCAGTATGGCAGGCAGGGCTGATAGAAGAAGCACGAACCCTTGAAAAACGCTCCACTCTCTCAACGGCACCAGCATCGAAAAACCCACATCCATCTTTCCAGTGACGCAATCGGATCCCGGATTTCTTACCGGTTGTAGTTACCTCGTCCTCATCCCAATCAATAAACCTGCTTCCGCAAATACCACTACCACGGCACCACGATAGCAAAGGCCTTCCAGGCTTTGCAAGCGCATTCAACGAAACAGCGAGGTGGGCACCTGCTCTTCGATTGACTCCATAAGAGACGTCATTCGGCGTTCGACATCCGCTTCGCCCTGAGCACGCTTCTTTTCCGCTTCCAACAGTTGATGGGCCAGATTGAGAGCCGTGAGGACCGCCAGCCTCGACGGAGTCGTCGTATTCATGCCTTCTGCGAGCTGCCGCATTTGCCCGTCCACAAACCCTGCCAGCCGGCGGATATATGTCTCGTCCGCCTCTCCCCTGATCGAATAACGCTGGCCATAGATTTCGACCTCCGTCGTCTTAGTCAAAGGCCACCTCCTTGCGTTCTTCAAATGCCTCCAACAGCTCGATATCTCCGAGCACTTTTTCGACACGGGCTTTAATGTCCGAACGTTCTCGCGCCCACCGGCGATTGGAATCACTTTCGTCCGCCAATCGCTGCCGAGTCGATCGCAAATCGTCCTCGAGGCCAGCATTTCGCTTTTTCAGCTCTTGAATCAACTTGACCAGGTCTTTGATGCGTGTTTCAAGCGCATCCAAACGATCCAACGCCATATGCGTGTACCTACTTTGTAGCCACTACCGATTGTGGCGCACTATAGGAATTTACCCAGGGCTTGTCAACGCCTTCAGGACAGCCCGTTGAGCCGTACGTACTCGCGGTAACTGCGCAACACCCGTTTTACATACTGTCTGGTTTCCTGATACGGAATCAGCTCGACGAACTCGTCCTGGTTGTGACCGCGGTACTGAGCAATCCAGTTGCCGACCGCCAATGGACCCGCATTATACGAGGCCACGGTGTAGACCAGGTTTCCTGAAAACTGTTCCAGCAATTGCTCGACATAGCGAACGCCGATACGAATATTGGTTTCTTGATCAAACAGGTCTTCACGTCCGAGGGCGGGAAGGCCCACCCGCTGCGCAACGTTGTTGGCTGTGGCCGGCATAACTTGCATTAGACCGATGGCGCCGACTCGCGAAACCGCTTTCACATCGTACTGGCTTTCTTCCCGGATAATGGCGGCAATCAGATAGGGGTCGACGCCTTTGGCGCCCTGCAGTTTAATGGTGGGCAGCAGGCCGGTGGGATAGGCCACGTTCCAGAGTGAGGGGGTAAACGCCCCGCCAGTCCGCTCCAATTGATCGCGGAATCTGGCGCGGGCGAGCCGCAGGGCCTGGTGATAAGCACCGACCTCGTTCAACATGGTGGAGAGCGCGATCAAGACATCCGGATCCCGGCTATACCGCTCCGTTAGGACGGCGACTTCATGGGCGGCATCCGCATCCAATCCCAAGGTCTTGAGTTCAATCGCCCGACGGTAGGCCGTGTGCTGTTCGATGTCTGCCCGCGTCACCGTGGGTCGGGCCGGATCACCAGTCTTGGCGGTGTCGGAAGAAAGCACCATCGCCTCGGTAGGCGCATCAGCAACGGGAGGGATCTTCATCCGTTCTCTCGCCAACTGGCAATAGTAGGTGAACGGGTGGCGCTGACAGAGCTTGCGGTAGAAATCCTGCCCTTCGAGCGGCTGATTGTTCATTTCCCCGGCCCGTCCTATCCAATAGAGCGCTTGGGGTTCGAATTCACTGTCATGTTGATCGGCGAGCGCCCGTAAGCTCTCTCCCGCCTCGCGATATCGGCCAGTTCGATAATAGACCCATCCGACCCGCCATTGGCCCTCGGCCCGCTGTGCGGCGGGCTCTCCATGCTGTGCGACATGCACATATTTACCAATCGCTTCGTCGAATTGCTTCTGATCTTCCAGCCACATACCGGCAAACAACGTGATCTGGCCCTTCTGTTCGGGGGAGAGGGAGGAAGAGGCCAGGGCGCGGGCCGCTTCCAAAAGCTTTTCGCCTTGTCCTTGGCGCAAATAGACGCGCGCCAGCCACACCGCTGCTTCGCGCGACTCTGGTCCTCCATCTTTCGTCAAGCCGCGGAACGTTTCACGCGCTTGATCATAGAGCTTGAGTCGCACCTGTGCGATTCCTAGCTTCAACTTGGCCTCGGCTCGTCGAGGCGAGTGCGGATCGGCCAGGAGATATTTTTTCAGCTCTTCAATCGCCTCGGCGTGATAGGCCTGTCCCAAGAAGGCCTGGGCTCTGTTGAGCCGATCGGCGGGTTGCACGGTCCACGTTTCACCGCCAAGATTCGACGTCAATAAGGTTTCCGCCTCCTTGGCTTCACGCGTATAGGGAAACCGTACCCATACCTGCTGCAGCAGCTCGCGCCCTTCCACGACGTTGCTTTCCCGTAGGCGGCACGCGCCACGCCGCAGGTAGGCCTGGGATGCGCCGGTATCCTTATCGTTCATCGCGACGGCCCTGCCGAACCAGGTGATCGACTCCGCGCAAGCGGCCGCCTGATACCACGCTTCACCCGTCTTGTACGCCGCCCTGCCCAGAATGTTGGAATCGGGCACTGCCATGGGGATGCTTTCCAACAACACCGCCGCCTCTCTTGCTTGTCCTAGATTCAACTGTGATTCAGCGATCCACAGACGGATGTAGTCGTCCAGGACGGAAAAATCCCGCTGCGCAGTGCGGAGAAATTGCATGGCCGAAGCGGGGTCGCGCTCGATCAACAACACGCCCGACAGGAGCCCCGCCCGTTTTCCCCACAAGGTGCCCGAATACCGATCCGCCAAGTGCTGAAGCCGTTCGAGCTTCAGCGTGAGCACCTGCTCCTTGTTCATGGTTTTCCCAAGCCGTTCTTTGGGGAATGCCGCTGATTGAAAACACAGCTCAGGCTGCTCGCAGGGATCCGCTTCGCCTGGAAGGGCAGCCGTGCCGTCCGCTCCGTTAATCAGGAGCAGGAGGCCGCAAAGACAGAACCTGACCAGGACAGCAACCACGACCAACCTCATCATGAAGCTTGATGGCCCTATCATATATAACAGTGTCCTTCGATCCATGCCAGAAGAAGACATCCTGCGGATTCCTTGTTCCACTTTTTCTGCGTGTGTTAGGCTGCGCCATGCGTGGCGTGAAGACGATGGCTCCCCTGACGACGATCAATCTACTTACTCTCGACGAGTCCGAGACGGCTGCGCTCGTTCGGAGTCTCGGCTGGCCTTCCTATCGCAACGGCCAGATTCTTCGTTGGCTCTACCAACGGCGGGTACGGTCGATTAGCCAAATGACCGACCTCAGTCAAGCAGACCGGGCCAGACTGGGAAGCGAAGCCAGGATCGGACGAGCGCTTGGATGCACGGTGTTTCAATCAGCAGATGGCACCAGAAAACTGATCTTGAAGTTGGAAGACGACCTCGAGGTGGAAGCCGTTCTGATACCCGACGACGAGCGGCTGACGCTCTGCGTGTCCACGCAGGTTGGCTGCACATTGGACTGCGGCTTCTGCCTAACGGGCACAATGGGGTTGAAGCGCAATCTGAAGGCGCATGAAATCATTGAACAGGTGTTGACGGCCCACGATCACCTGAATCCGGGGGAACGCCTCTCGAACATGGTGTTCATGGGAATGGGTGAACCGTTGGCAAATCTCGCCGCGTTGTCTGAGGCGGTTCGCCGGCTGACCAACACGAAATGGGGACTCGGCTGGTCGCCGCGGCGGATCACCGTCTCGACCGCCGGATTGGCCTCAAAACTACACGAAGTGGCCCCGCTTGGCGTGAATCTGGCGATTTCGTTGAACGCCACGACCGAAGAGCAGCGGGCTCGGCTTATGCCGGCGGTTCATGGCATCGCCTCACTCAAAACGCTGCTCTCCGCATGCCGTCGCTTTCCGTTGGCTCGCCAACGACGGTTGACCTTCGAGTACGTGCTGCTGGCGGGTGTGAACGACCGAGAACTCGATGCGAAGCGGCTAGTTGCCTTGATCAAGGGCATCAACTGCAAGGTCAACCTCATTCCATTCAATCCGTTTCCCGGCAGTCCGTTTCGTCGTCCCTCCGACCGAGACATCCTCACGTTTCAATCGATTGTGCGACAGGCCGGCGTGGACGTGTTCATTCGGAAAAGCCGGGGCCGGGACGTTCTGGGTGCATGCGGCCAACTGGGAAATCTCCCTCCGTC